>NZ_LZLL01000205.1:0-1522 GCF_001669335.1 Mycobacterium sp. 1245852.3
CGCGCAGCAGTTCGGAGATGGCGCGGCGGGTCCGCCGCAGCGTCAGATCCTGAAGGTACTCACCGATATTGAGCAGCCACAGCACGGTCAGCGCGACGACGTTCTCGCGCAGCACCAGGCTGGCCACGGTCGCCGCCGAGACCAGCGCGTCGGTTCCGGCCCGCCCGGAGCGCAACGAGCGCAGCGCGCCCCGCAGGAAGGGGTAGCCGGTGAAGACGGTGATGCCGGTGGCGAACAGCCGGCCGCTGGGGCCCAGCAGTGGCGGGCGCGCAAAGACGTAGCGGCGCACCCCGAGCAGGGCCAGCGCGGCGCCGCCGATCACCATGCGCAGCACGTCGGCGTTGCGGATCTCCTCCGAATGCGGCGCGCGGGCCGGGATCAGCTCGGCGGCGACGTGCGCCGCCTCGCCGATCGCGGCCAGCACCGAGGACCTGTCACAGCGCCGGGGCGAATACCAGACGACGACCGATCCGGTGCGCGGGTAGGCGTGCACCACCCGCACGCCCGCGCACTTGGCGACGGCCTCTTCGACCGCCACGGCGCGCCGGGTGTCGGCGCGGACCCAGCCGACGGCCACCCGCATGCGCCCGGCCGCATCCGAAATGACCTGCAGCGCAGGGTCTTCGGCTCGCGCCTCGTCTGCGATGTCGGGGACTAGGGCGAGGTCCATGTCGAGGGAATCAGTGCTCGTGGTCGTGGGGGGCGGCGACAGACGGGGTGGGGGCCTCCTCGCCGATGCGTTCGCGGGCCTCGGCCATCACGTCGGCGAGCCGCAGCCGTGCCGACTCGGCGGCCTCCTCGGCCTTGCGGGTGCCGCGCAGCCCGAGTTCGGCGCCCTTGACCGCGGTCTCGTGCAGCGGTGCCTTGGCCACGGCCTTGCGCACCACCTCGTAGGCCGTCACGCCGACCAACCCGGTGACCACCGTGCCTGCCGCCTTCGCCAAGAGCCCGTACACCGCCATTGCCGCAACCCTCCTGTTTCGCCTCAGCGTTTAGCCCATGCTTGCACGACGTTAACATCGAAATATAGCGATATCAATATGTATCGGCCGCGCCCTGGCGGGCGGTGCCGGGCCGCTACAGCACCCGGGTGACCTTTTCGGTCTCGATGCGGCGCTGTTGTGCGGCCGGGTCGGCGTTGGCCACCTGCACCAGCGAGCCGCCGACGGCCAGGATGGCCAGCAGGTGATCCACCAGCTCGGCGGGACCGGACCACGACGCGCCGGACAGCACGCGGTCGCCGGGCGTCAAACCCCTTGCCGCGGCCGAGCTTTGGCAATCGGCCAGCACCTCGTCGACCGATCGCCCGCCCAGCGCCGGACCGGGTCGCGGTTCGGGAACGATCTGATCGCCGTGCACCCGC
Source organism: Mycobacterium sp. 1245852.3 (assembly GCF_001669335.1). NCBI lineage: Bacteria > Bacillati > Actinomycetota > Actinomycetes > Mycobacteriales > Mycobacteriaceae > Mycobacterium > Mycobacterium sp. 1245852.3. The sequence goes on from NZ_LZLL01000205.1 coordinate 1,364, forward strand.
ACCGCGGTGGCGTAGTCCGTCACCCCGATCGGCAGGTCGGGTGCCGGGCGGCCGAACGGGTCCAGCGACAGCACCGCCACCTCACCCCCGGCCACCGCCTCGTCGGCCTCGTCCAGTCGCTGCGCCGTGCAGAGGGCCACGTCGGCCGGGCCGGCCAGC
>NZ_LZLL01000206.1:0-9373 GCF_001669335.1 Mycobacterium sp. 1245852.3
GGCCCGGTGGCCCGGCACTTCTTATATGTATGTCAGCCGTCGCGTGGGCGTCGGCTCAGCCGCGGCGTCCGCAGACCGGCCAAGCGCCGATGCCCTGCGAGTGCAGCACGTTCTCGGCCACCCGGATCTGCTCCTCGCGGCTCGCGCCGGACGGGGAGCCACTGCCGCCGTTGGCGTGCCAGGTGCTCGGGGTGAACTGCAGTCCACCGGAGAAGCCGTTACCGGTGCTGATGCCCCAGTTGCCACCCGACTCGCACTGCGCGATGGCATCCCAGTTCACGCTGTAGGCGCGGTGGGCAGGAGGCGGCGGGACATCCGGGCCGGGCGGCGGAGCGTCCGGAGCCGGCGGCGGGGGAGCGTCCGGAGCCGGCGGCGGCGGAGCGTCGGGAGCCGGCGGCGGCGGAGCGTCCGGAGCCGGCGGCGGCGGAGCGTCGGGAGCCGGCGGCGGCGGAGCGTCGGGAGCCGGCGGCGGCGGAGCGTCGGGAGCCGGCGGCGGCGGAGCGTCTGGGGCGGAGGGCGGCGGGGCGTCCGGCGCGGGCCCGGCGACCGGCGCGTTCGGGTCGAAGCCCACCGCTTCCGGGTCCGCGTGAGCGGTGGCGGATGGGATGGTCACGAGCGTGCCCGTGACCGCGGCAAGAATGAGCGTCTTTCGGACGTTCTTCAAGTCGTCTTCCTTTCACTGCGCGCGCGCCAAAGCAAGCCCACGGAGGTGGGCCGAAGCTATTGGTTGATGCCTGCTTTGAAACGTGCCGTCTTGGTCAGGCACGGCAGCGGCGGGCGAAGTCTGCCCGGCGGGTCTTACCCACCGACCACGGTCGGGCTTTCGCCGTCCGTAGCGCCGCTCAACACGCGGATCCGTAGATTCAATTATCTGATTACTTTTCCGTAACCCGTTGTGGGCTAACAGGGACCGTAGAAGACCTCGGCGCGTTCGTCATCTTGGGAAATCGGATATCTCGTTTCGATAACGGGCCGATCACGCCGCGGTACCGAGGGCATTTACGCAGGTCACCAGTGAGTTTCGGCGATCGCCACTTGAACGGCATGGACAAACAAATCGTGAGCCGAATCACCTGCGTTTTGTGAGCTGGCGCACGTTTATTTGCCGTGTTCGTCCGATTCGCAAGCGCTTTCAACCATCCGAGCCGCCGCGGCAGGCGGCGCAGCGTACCGCATCTTGTGCCGGCTTCAACGTTCCCACGCCACGGGCGCCGATCTAAATAGCTGAAGGCGCTGAATTCAATTGCGTACCAGGTTGATCCGATGACCAGCCGACGGGGGGCGGTCGGGTTGGATCCGCATGCGTAGGCTTGCGTATTGCTTTGTCCGACAGAATACTTCATTCAATTAGGCAGAGCCACAACAACTCTCGCCACTATTCTGCCGAACCATGGGGGCATCGACACCGAGCACCGCCGACCGGAAGAGCGCGCGGGATTCGAACGAATCAAATTTGCCGGAAATACCGTATCCGCCATGACGAAGGCACCCGCGAATGGCGCCGTCACCCCGTCAGGTGCTCGCGAAATACCCGCAAATCACCGCTGCCCCAACAGATCACGGGAACTCGGTGCGTGACGACATGGATGCCGCGCCCCATCGCCGGGGTCTCACCACACGACAATTGCGCGACTATTCATCGGGTATTTCGGAAAGGCGATTGCCGAATTTAGCGGGAAGGCGAATGATTGCCCGCGTCGAATTGTCGAAAAGCGGCGGCCGAGCGCCGCCGCTCGGCTCAGCCGCGGGACTGCGCCAGCGCGAGCAGGTCGCTCTCGGTGTTGACGTTGGCCAGGAAGCGCGATTCCGGCAGCACGATCTGCTGGGCGTCGGAGGCGTCGATCAGGGCACGCATGGAGCGAGCGCCGCCGGCCACCAGGCCGCTGATCCGCTCGGCCAAATCGGTGCGGTAGACGGCGGCGAGGTAGTGGCTGCGGCCGTCCCACGGCAGCACGATCTCGGCGTTGGTCTCGCCAGCCAACTGCACCAGCTCGTCGATCAACTCCGCGGACAGCAGCGGCATATCGACGGCGCAGACGAAGGCGTACCGGGCGCCCGCCTCGGCGGCCGCCCGCAGCCCGCGTCCGGTCGCCGGCAGCGGCCCCTGGCCGCGCACCTCGTCGCGGATGACCTGCGCCTGCACCGCGGGCAACGGTTGCCCCGGCGCGGCCATCACGAACAGCGGCTCGCAGCGCTGCGCGAGAACCCCGGCGACGTATTCGAGCAGCGTGGCGGCGCCACCCGGGCCGGGCAAGGTGGCCTTGTCGCGGCCCATCCGCCGCGATTCGCCGCCGGCCAGCACGATGCCCGCCAACGACCCGGCCTTTTCTGTGTTGTCGGGCACCTGGTCGCCCACGTCAGTCGACGGTCCAGGTGTCGCGCCCGCGCAACAGCGATTGCAGCGCGGCGGTGTCGAACGGCTTTGCCGACTGGGCCGCCTGGACCTGCGAACGCGCCGCGTCGTCATAGGTCGGCCGGCTGATGTCGCGGAAGATGCCCAGCACGGTGTGTTCGAGGTTCTGGTCCGACAACCGGGACAGGGCGAAGGCGTAGGCCGAGTTGTCGCTGTGCGCGTCGTGCACCACGATCTCGTCGACCGACACGTCGGCGGTCTTGGCCACCTCCAGCCCGAAGCCGGACTTCACCACGCAGTATTCGCCGTTGGCGCCGAACACAATCGGCTCGCCGTGGCGGACGTTGATGACCCGCTCCTCGGAACCTTCCTTGCGCAACGCGTCGAACGAGCCGTCGTTGAAGATCGGGCAGTCCTGCAGGATCTCAACGACGGCGGCGCCGCGATGCCCGGCGGCGGCGCGCAGCACCTCGGTCAGTCCATTGCGGTCGGAGTCCAGCGCGCGGCCGACGAAGGTCGCCTCGGCGCCCAGGGCCAACGAGACCGGGTTGAACGGGTGATCCAGCGATCCCATCGGGGTCGACTTGGTGACCTTGCCGACCTCCGACGTCGGCGAGTACTGCCCCTTGGTGAGGCCGTAGATCCGGTTGTTGAACAGCAGGATGGTGATGTTGACGTTGCGGCGCAGCGCGTGGATCAGGTGGTTGCCGCCGATCGACAGGGCGTCGCCGTCGCCGGTGACCACCCACACCGACAGGTCCTCGCGGGCCAGCGCCAGGCCGGTCGCGATGGCCGGTGCGCGGCCGTGGATCGAGTGGAAGCCGTAGGTCTCCAGGTAGTACGGGAACCGGCTCGAGCAGCCGATGCCGCTGATGAACACGATGTTCTCGCGGCGCAACCCGAGGTCGGGCAGGAAGTTGCGGATGGTGTTGAGGATGACGTAGTCACCGCAGCCCGGGCACCAACGGACCTCTTGGTCACTGGTGAAGTCCTTGGACTTCTGCGGCTGGTCCTGCGCAGACAACCTGGGGACCCCGTCGTTTTTGGTCAACTTCGCGGTCACACCGAGGTCTTTGCCGGCCAGGTTGCCGATCAGGTCAGTCACGAGCGTCGCTCCTCCTCATCGCTTCGCTCTGCATTGGCGCCGGCACCATCATGCGCCGGCCCCAACCGTTGCTGCCGCCATTCTGGCGACCATCGTCTTGTCGTTCTCGACTTCGGCCAGCGTCCCGCCCAGCGCGGCGCGGATGACCCGGCCGATCTCGTCGGCCAGGAACGCGACGCCTTGCACCTTGCTGACCGATTGCACGTCCACCAGGTACTTGCCCCGCAGCAGGAACGCCAGTTGGCCCAGGTTCATTTCCGGCGCGACCACCTGCGGGTAGCGCCGCAGCACCTCACCCAGGTTGGCCGGGAAGGGGTTCAGGTAGCGCAGGTGGGCGTGGGCCACCTTGATGCCCTTGCGCCGCGCGCGCCGGCACGCTTCACCGATCGGACCGTACGAGCTGCCCCAGCCGATCAGCAGCAGCTCGGCGTCGCCGGTCGGGTCGTCGACCTCCAGATCGGGGACCGAGATCCCGTCGATCTTGGCCTGGCGCAACCGGACCATGAGGTCGTGGTTGACCGGCTCGTAGGAGATGTTGCCCGAGCCGTTGGCCGCTTCCAGGCCGCCGATGCGGTGCTCGAGACCCGGGGTGCCGGGCACGGCGAACTGCCGCGCCAGCGTCTCGGGGTCGCGGGCGTAGGGCTGGAAAGGCTCGTCGGGCTTGGCGAACGTGTGCGTGATGCGTGGCAGCGTGCTGACGTCCGGAATGCGCCACGGCTCCGACCCGTTGGCGATGGCGCCGTCGGACAGCACGATCACCGGGGTGTGGTACGACACCGCGATGCGCGCCGCCTCGAGCGCGGTTTCGAAGCAGTCCGAGGGTGAGCGCGGGGCCAGCACCGCGACCGGCGACTCCCCGTTGCGGCCGAACAACGCCTGCAGCAGGTCGGCCTGCTCGGTCTTGGTGGGCAGGCCGGTCGAAGGGCCGCCGCGCTGGACGTCGACGACGAGCAACGGCAGCTCGGTCATCACGGCCAGCCCGAGGGCTTCGGACTTCAGCGAGATGCCCGGACCCGACGTGGTGGTGACGCCCAGCGCGCCGCCGTACGAGGCGCCGATGGCGGCACAGATGCCACCGATCTCATCCTCGGCCTGGAAGGTGATGACGTTGAAGTTCTTGTGCTTGGACAGCTCGTGCAGGATGTCGGACGCCGGGGTGATCGGGTAGCTGCCGAGCATGACCGGGATGTCGGCCAGCTGGCCGGCCGCCACGATGCCGTACGCCAGGGCGGTGTTGCCCGAGATCTGGCGGTATTCGCCCGAGGGCAGGGTCGCCCGGGACACCTCGTAGGTGGTGCCGAAGGCCTCGGTCGTCTCGCCGTAGTTCCAGCCGGCCTTGAGCGCCAGCACGTTGGTCTCGGCGACCTCGGGCTTGCGGGCGAACTTCTCCCGGATGAACTTCTCGCTGGTCTCGATCGGCCGCCCGTACATCCACGACAGCAGGCCCAGCGCGAACATGTTCTTGGCGCGCTGGCCGTCCTTCTTGGTGGCGCCGATCGTCTCGACCGCACCGAGCGTCAGGGTGGTCATCGCGACGGAATGCACGACGTAGTCCGACAACTCGTCGGTCTCCAGCGGATTGGTGACGTAACCGACCTTGGTCAGGTTGCGTTTGGTGAACTCGTCGGAATTGGCGATCACCATGCCGCCACGGGGCAAGTCCCCGATATTGGCCTTGAGCGCAGCGGGGTTCATCGCGACGAGGACGTCGGGCCGGTCACCGGCGGTCAGGATGTCGTAGTCGGCGATCTGGATCTGGAACGACGAGACGCCGGGCAGCGTGCCTGCGGGGGCGCGGATCTCGGCCGGGTAATTGGGCTGGGTCGCCAGGTCGTTGCCGAAAAGCGCTGCCTCGGAGGTGAACCGGTCGCCGGTGAGCTGCATGCCGTCGCCGGAGTCACCGGCAAAGCGAATGACGACTTGCTCGAGGCGCTGACGGGCAGATCCGTTGGGGGGAGCCCCATTCTGTGAGTCTGATCCGGCTCCGCTGCCGTTCGGATCCACCTCTTTGCCCTCCACTTTGTTCACCGCGCGGACACCGCGCGCAAACTAGATTACGCCCGTGAAAGTGACTTTCCGGCCGTGTCGGTTTGATGTCACTGGAAGTATCAATTATGGCACTGATTTTCGGTCACCATCGCCGTCCCTGGGCCGTTGTCTCGCAAGCCTTCGCGGCCAAAAGGCGACGTCAGCGTCATCTACTGATGAGTAGCACGGCAAACTGTGGCGTTGGTCACGTCTTACGCGTTAGCAACCGTCGTTCATACCGTGTCGAGCACCGGGTGTCACGTTTTCGGCGCCGATCTTGGTAGCGGCCGTTTCCGGCATCGCGAACAGATACAACACGAAGCCGGCCGCGGCGAGGGCACCCAGGAAGACGAATGCGGCGTCATAGCCGGCCGCCACCACGATCGCGCCCGCGACGAGGTTCGACACCGCGGCGCCGGCGCCCGTCGCGGCCGTCACCGCCCCCAGGCTGACGTTGAACCGTCCGCTTCCGTGCGTCACGTCCTGCACGACCAGGGGAAACAGAGCGCCGAACACACCGGCCCCGACCCCGTCCAGCAGCTGCACGCCCACCAGCCAGTACGGGTTGCCGGAGCACGTGTAGAGGAATCCACGGGCGGCCAGCACCGCGAAACCGGCCAGGAAGATCGGCTTTCTTCCCCAGGAATCGGCCTTGGCCCCGGCCGCATAGGCCACCGGCACCATGACGACCTGCGCGGCCACCACACAGCCCGCCATCAGGGCGGTGCCCACGTCCCTGTTGTGCAGCGCCAGCAGCTGGCCGACCAGCGGCAGCATCGCCGCGTTGGCGAAGTGAAAAGCGATCACCGTCGCGGCGAAGATCAGCAGCCGGTGGTTGCCCAGCAGCACCGTCAGCCGGGACGGCGCCTGATGCGGCGCTCCGGCGAGATGGTCCATGCCCCGGGCCACCTCGTGGTCGATGGCGTTACCCGGAATCCACAGCGCGGCAGCCACGCTGGCGGTCGCCATCGTGGCCAGCACCCAGAACATGACCACCGGTCCGAAGAAGTAGGCCAGCCCGCCGGTGATCGCCGCGGCGCAGGCGTTCCCTGCGTGGTTGAACGATTCGTTGCGTCCGATCCGCCGGGAGAAGCGGCGGGGCCCGACGACACCCAGGGTGATCGCGGCCAACGCCGGGGCGAAGACGGATCCGGCGATCCCGGTGAGCGCTTGCAGCACGGAGATCGAATAGAAGCCGGGAAACAGCGGCATCGCCAGCGACGCGGTGGCGATCGTCAACGCGCCACCGATGATCAGCGCCCGCTTGCCCGAGCTTCTGTCCACCAGGGCGCCGGCCGGGGCCTGCGCGACGATCGCCCCGATGCCGCCGACCGCCATCACGAACCCGATCGACTCCTGGTCCCAGTGATGGGTCAGGAGCAGATAGATCGACAGGTACGGGCCCAAGCCGTCACGAACGTCGGCCAGGAGGAAGTTCAGCAGGTCCAGGCCACGCCCAAGACGCCGGGGAACGGCGTCGCCGGGGATGGCCGTGCGCTCCAGGAGCTAGTTAGGCGCTCTTGTCCCGACGCTCGGAGCGCGACGGCTTGCGCGGCACGATGGTCGGCAGCACGTTGTCCTGGACGGTCTCCTTGGTCACCACGACCTTGGCGACGTCGTCGCGGCTCGGGATGTCGTACATCACCGGCAGCAGGACCTCTTCCATGATGGCCCGCAGGCCGCGAGCCCCGGTGCCGCGGTGGATCGCCTGGTCGGCGATCGCTTCCAGCGCGTCGTCGGTGAACTCGAGCTCGACGTTGTCCATCTCGAAGAGCCGGGTGTACTGCTTGACCAACGCGTTCTTGGGCTCGGAGAGGATCTTGACCAGCGACTCGCGATCCAGGTTGGTGACCGAGGCGACCACCGGCAGCCGGCCGATGAACTCGGGGATCAGGCCGAACTTGATCAGGTCTTCGGGCATCACTTCGGCGAAGTGGTCGGTGGTGTCGATCTCGGCCTTGGAGCGCACCTCCGCGCCGAAGCCCAGGCCGCGCTTGCCGACGCGCTCGTAGATGATCTTCTCCAGGCCCGCGAAGGCACCCGCGACGATGAACAGCACGTTGGTGGTGTCGATCTGGATGAACTCTTGGTGCGGGTGCTTGCGGCCACCCTGCGGGGGGACCGAGGCCTGAGTGCCTTCCAGGATCTTCAGCAGGGCCTGTTGGACGCCCTCTCCGGAGACGTCGCGGGTGATCGACGGGTTTTCGCTCTTGCGGGCGATCTTGTCGACCTCGTCGATGTAGATGATGCCGGTCTCGGCGCGCTTGACGTCGTAGTCGGCGGCTTGGATCAGCTTGAGCAAGATGTTCTCGACGTCCTCACCGACATATCCGGCTTCGGTCAGGGCGGTGGCGTCGGCGATGGCGAACGGGACATTGAGCATCTTGGCGAGCGTCTGGGCCAGGTAGGTCTTTCCGCAACCGGTCGGCCCGAGCATCAGGATGTTGGACTTGGTCAGCTCGACCGGCTCGTGCCGCGAGTCCCGGCCCTTTTCACCGGCCTGGATCCGCTTGTAGTGGTTGTAGACGGCGACGGCCAGGGTCCGCTTCGCGGTGTCCTGCCCGATCACATATCCCTCGAGGAACTCCCGGATCTCGATCGGCTTGGGGAGTTCATCGAGCTTGACGTCGTCGGCGTCGGCGAGCTCCTCTTCGATGATCTCGTTGCAGAGGTCGATGCATTCATCGCAGATGTACACACCGGGGCCCGCAATGAGTTTCTTGACCTGCTTCTGGCTCTTCCCGCAGAACGAGCACTTCAGCAGGTCACCGCCGTCTCCGATCCGTGCCATGGTGCGTCAGCGCCTACTTCCTGTTCGCCGTTGCTGTTGCCTGTCCCCGCATGTATTCACCGACGCTACCCGCTTGATCGGGCCCGCCGCGACCATAAGCGCCGAATCGCGCCGATGGTATTTGCAGGAGTTCGTGCCTGTTCCGTATGGATGAAACATATAGCCACACGGTGCCCGTCACTCGCGAAAGACGCGCTTTGCGTGTCTTTGGCGTGTCGCGGTCGTGATGCGACCGAGGCTGGCTGTCCCCCGATTCCACCACCGGCGGAGGTGCCAACCCGACGCCGACGATCGCGCGAGGCCTGGGCGGACCCCCAGGAAATCACCCTACAGTGGCGAGGTGGGTTTGGCTGCGGGCTTCGACTGGCCCGGCGGATCCGTGCTGCTCGACGGCGGGTTGGCCACCGAGCTCGAAGCCCGCGGCCATGACCTTTCCGATTCCCTGTGGTCGGCCCGGCTGCTCGCGGACGCCCCGCAGGACATCGTCGCCGTGCACGCCGCCTACTTTCGTGCCGGGGCGGCGATCGCGACGACGGCGAGCTACCAGGCATCGTTCGAGGGCTTTGCGGCCCGCGGGTTCGATCGCGGGGAGACTGCCGGGTTGTTGCGCCGCAGCGTCGCGCTTGCCCGGGCGGCGCGCGATGGCACCGGCGCCGACGGCCTGTTGGTCGCCGCCTCGGTCGGCCCGTACGGCGCGGCGCTGGCCGACGGGTCCGAATACCGCGGCCGCTACGGCCTGTCGGTTGCGGCGTTGGCGCGCTGGCATCGGCCGCGGCTGGAGGTGCTGGCCGCCGCCGGCGCCGACGTGCTCGCGTGTGAAACGGTGCCCGACGTCGACGAGGCGCGGGCGCTGGTCGAGTTGGTGCGCGCGGTCGGCGTACCGGCCTGGCTGAGCTACACCATCGACGGGGACCGCACCCGCGCCGGGCAACCACTGGCCGAGGCCTTCGCGGTGGCGGCCGGCGTCGACGAGATCGTCGCGCTCGGGGTGAACTGCTGCGCGCCCGCGGACGTGTTGCCCGCGATCGCGCACGCCGCGCCCGTCGGGAAACCCGTCATCGTCTACCCGAACAGCGGAGAACGCTGGGATGCTTTG
>NZ_LZLL01000207.1:0-657 GCF_001669335.1 Mycobacterium sp. 1245852.3
CGGCGGCACCGCGCTGATCACCGGCGGGACCGGCATGGCCGGTTCGGCGGTGGCACGGCATCTCGTCGAGCGGCACCGGGTGCCCCACGTGATGCTGGTCAGCCGCAGCGGTGACCGCGCCGACGGCATGACCGAGCTGGCCGCCGAACTGCGCGACGCGGGAGCGTCGGTGTCGGTGGTCGCCTGTGACGTCGGAGACCGGGCGGCCGTCGCGGCCCTGGTGGCGCAGGTTCCCGCGCGCTACCCGTTGCGGTCGGTGTTCCACGCCGCGGGCGTGCTCGACGACGCGGTGATCGCCTCCCTGACGGCGGCGCGCATGGACACCGTGCTGCGGGCCAAGGTCGACGGGGCCTGGCACCTGCACGAGCTGACCCGGGACCTGGATCTGTCGGCGTTCGTGGCGTTTTCGTCGATGGCGGGCATCGTGGGCGCCCCTGGCCAAGGGAACTACGCGGCGGCCAACAACTTCCTCGACGCGCTGGCGGCGCATCGCCACGCTCACGGGCTACCCGGACTCTCGGTCGCCTGGGGAATGTGGGAGGAATCCTCCGCGATGACCCAACACCTCGGCGAGCGCGACAAGGCCAGGATGAGCCGCGCCGGGCTGAGCGCGTTGACCACCCGGCAAGCGCTGGAACTGCTGGACGCCGCGTTGCT
>NZ_LZLL01000208.1:0-20552 GCF_001669335.1 Mycobacterium sp. 1245852.3
CTGCCTCCGACGAGCACAGCACCGGCCCCTTGGGCAGCAGGTGCCACGGGCCCTCCTCCTGCGTGGGGTGCGCCGGGATCGAGGGGCTCGACGAGCTGTTCGCCGGCCCGACGGCCATCGCGTTCGTCCGGGGCGAGCCGGTCGACGCCGCCAAGGCCATCAAGACCTTCGCCAGGGAGAACAAGGCGCTGGTCATCAAGGGCGGCTACATGGACGGCCACCCGCTGACGGTCGCCGAGGTGGAACGCATCGCGGACCTCGAGTCCCGCGAGGTGTTGCTGGCCAAGCTGGCCGGCGCCATGAAGGGCAACCTGGCCAAGGCGGCCGGGCTCTTCAACGCGCCCGCCTCGCAGGTCGCCCGGCTGGCGGCCGCGCTGCAGGAGAAGAAGGCCTCCCAACCCGGCTCAGAAGCCCCTGCGGCTCCGGCAGCGGCCGCAGAACCCGTCGCCGAGGCCCCCGCCGAGACCCCGGCCGAAGCCGAATAAACCCGAACCCCAACCAGGAAGGACCCACACCATGGCAAAGATGTCTACCGACGACCTGCTCGACGCGTTCAAGGAAATGACGCTGCTGGAGCTCTCGGACTTCGTCAAGAAGTTCGAGGAGACCTTCGAGGTCACCGCGGCCGCCCCCGCCGCCGTCGCCGCCGCCGGCCCCCAAGGCGGGCCCGGACGCGTTCAGCGGGGTGGCTCCGGACGTCGACATCATCGCGATCCGGCAATCCAGCCAGGCCTTCGGCCTCAAGGACGCCTACACCGGTGACGAGGATCCGCAGACCTCGGCGAAGATCGACAACGTGCAGACGATGGCGCGGGCGATCGTGCACGCCGCCAACATGGGGGCTCAGGTCATCAACATCTCCGACGTGACCTGCATGAGCGCGCGCAACATCATCGACCAGCGCTCGCTGGGCGCGGCGGTGCGCTACGCGGCCGTCGACAAGAACGCCGTCATCGTGGCCGCCGCTGGTGACACCAGCAAGAAGGACTGCAAGCAGAACCCGCCGCATGATCCGTTGCAGCCCAACGATCCTCGCAACTGGAATGCGGTCACCACGGTCGTGACGCCGTCCTGGTTCAGCGACTACGTCCTGACGGTCGGCGCCGTGGACAACGACGGCCGCCCGCTCAGCCAGGGCAACCAGGGTCAGGCGTCGACGAGCGTGGCCGGACCGTGGGTCGGGATCGCCGCACCGGGAACGGACGTCATCGGTCTGTCGCCCCGCGACGACGGGCTGATCAACGCGATCGACGGACCCGACAACACGCTGCTGGTCCCGTCCGGCACCAGCTTCTCGGCGGCGATCGTGTCCGGGGTCGCCGCGCTCGTGCGGGCGAAGTTCCCGCAGCTATCGGCGTATCAGGTCATCAACCGGTTGACGCGCACCGCCCGGGCGCCGGCACGAGGCGTGGACAACCAGGTCGGTCACGGTGTCGTCGACCCGGTGGCGGCTTTGACCTGGGACGTGCCCGACGGTCCGGTGAAACCGCCGCAGCAGCTGTCGGCACCGCTGAACATTCCGAAACCCGTGCCGCACCGGGATATGGTGCCAGTGTGGGTGGCCGCCGGCGGCTTGCTGGGGGCGCTACTCATCGGCGGCGGAGTGTTCGGTACGGCGATGCTGATGAAGCGATCGCGGAAACAGCAATAGGGGCGGAGCAGCAACACTCATGAAGGCTCAGCGCAGATTTGGGTTGTCGTTAACGTGGCCGCGGCTGACCGCGGTGTTCTTGGTCGACGTGGTGATCATGGTGGTGGCCAGCCACTGCCCCGAGTCCTGGCAGGGCACGTATCGCATCGCGTTCTGGGTGGGCGTCGGTCTGGCCCTGCTGGTGACGCTGCTGTCGCTGGTCACCTATCACGGGCTGACGGTGACCTCGGGGTTGGCCACGTGGCTGTGGGACTGGTCCGCCGACCCGGGTTCGGCGCTGGCCGCCGGCTGCACCCCGGCCCTCGATCACCAACGCAAATACGGGCGCGACACGGTCGGCGTGCGCCAGCACGACGGCCAGTTGGTCACGGTGATCGCGATCAACGGGGGTGACGAGGAGTCGGCCTCGCGGCTTCGGCACCGCAATTCGCCCCCCACGCTGCTGGTGTCGGCGGTCGCGTCGGGACTGCGCCAGTTCGACATCCACCTCGACGACATCGACATCGTGTCGGTGAAGGTCCGGCGCGGCGGCCCCGAAGCCAGAGCCGCGGAGTTGTCCAAGCTGGACGACTGGGGGCCCGAAGAGTGGGAGGTGGCCCACGACCAGCCCACCTCCTACATTCGCCGCACCTGGCTGGTGTTGCGGATGAACCCGCAGCGCAACGTCGCCGCTGTGGCCGCCCGCGATTCGCTGGCGTCCACCCTGGTGGCGGCCACCGAGCGGCTCGCCCAGGACCTCGACGGGCTGACCTGTGCGGCCCGGCCGTTGACGGCCGACGAGCTCGCCGAGGTCGACCGGGCGGTGCTGGCCGATCTGGAACCGACCTGGAGCCGTCCCGGGTGGCGACGCCTCAAGCACTTCAACGGTTTCGTCACCAGCCTGTGGTTGTCGCCGTCCGACATCACCACCGAGAAGCTGGACGAGCTGTGGGACGACGAGACCGTCGCGACCGTGCTGACCATCCGGCTCACCTCGCGCGGCGGCCGGCCGCAGGTATCGGCTTGGGTTCGCTACCACACCGAGAAGCGGTTGCGCAGGAACGTCGCGTCGGGGCTCAACCGTCTCACCGGACGCCAGCTGGCCGCGGTGCGCGCCAGCCTGCCCGCCCCCACGGCGCGCCCCCTGCTGGTGGTGCCGAGTCGTCCACTGCGCGCCGACGATGAAGACCTTGCGTTATCCGTCGACCAGCTGCGAGGGAGCTCGGCGGGCGTACCTGTAGCGCAATGACGAGGCCGCAATCCACCGCTGAAGGCGCCCGCAACGCGATGGTCGCCGGCCTGTTGGCCTCCGGCGTCTCGGTCAACGGGCTGCAGCCCAGCCACAACCCGCAGGTCGCGGCGCAGATGTTCGCCACCGCGACCAACCTGGATCCGGGCATGTGTGACGCCTGGCTGGCGCGAATCCTGGTGGGGGAGCAGAGCATTGACGTGCTCTCCGGCGCGTGGTCGGCCATCCGGACGTTCGGTTGGGAAACTCGCCGCCTCGGGGTCACCGAGCTGCAGTTCCGTCCCGAGGTCTCCGACGGGCTGTTCCTGCGGCTGGCGGTGACCAGCGTCGAGACGTTGGCGTGCGCGTACGCCGCGGTCCTGGCCGAAGCGAAACGCTACGAGGAAGCCGCGAAACTCATCGACAGCGTCGAGCCCCGCCAGCCCGTCGACGAGGAACTCGTCAGCTACGTGCGCGGCGTGCTGTACTTCCGCACCGCTCGGTGGCCGGATGTGCTCAACCAGTTCGCCGAGGGCAAGAGTTGGCGGCAGCCCGAGCTGAAGGCCGCGGGTGCCGCGATGGCCACCACGGCGCTGGCTTCGCTGGGTGTGTTTGAGGAGGCCTTGCGCCGCGGTCAGGACGCCATCGAAGGTGACCGGGTGCCCGGCGCGGCCAACATCGCCCTGTACACCCAGGGGATGTGCCTGCGGCACCTCGGCCGCGAGGACGAGGCCGTCGAGTTGCTGCGGCGGGTGTACTCGCGGGACCCGAAGTTCACGCCGGCCCGCGAGGCGCTGGACAACCCCAACTATCGGCTGGTCTTGACCGACCCGGAAACGATCGAGGCCCGCACCGACCCGTGGGACCAGGACAGCGCGCCGACCCGGGCCGAGACCGAGGCCGCTCGTCACGCCGAAGAGGCGGCGAAGTACCTGGCCGAGGGCGACGCCGAGCTCAACGCCATGCTGGGCATGGAACGTGCCAAGCGCGAGATCAAGCTCATCAAGTCGACGACCAAGGTGAACCTGGCGCGCGCCAAGATGGGCCTCCCGGTGCCCGTGACCTCGCGCCACACGCTGTTGCTCGGACCGCCTGGCACCGGAAAGACCTCGGTGGCAAGGGCTTTCAGCAAGCAGCTGTGCGGGTTGACCGTGCTGCGCAAGCCCGTGGTGGTGGAGACCAGCCGCACCAAGCTGCTGGGGCGGTACATGGCCGACGCGGAGAAGAACACCGAGGAGATGCTCGAGGGCGCCCTCGGTGGCGCGGTCTTCTTCGACGAGATGCACACGCTGCACGAGAAGGGTTACCAGCAGGGTGACCCGTACGGCAACGCGATCATCAACACGCTGCTGCTGTACATGGAGAACCACCGCGACGAGCTGGTGGTCTTCGGCGCCGGTTACGCCAAGGCCATGGACAAAATGCTGGAAGTGAATCAGGGTCTGCGACGGCGGTTTTCGACCGTCATCGAGTTCTTCAGTTACACCCCGGACGAGCTGGTCGCGCTGACGCGGTTGATGGGCCAGGAGAACGAAGACGTCATCACCGATGAGTCGGCCCAAGCGTTGCTGCCGTCGTACACAAAGTTCTATCTCGACGAAAGTTATTCCGAGGACGGCGATCTCATCCGCGGCATCGATACGCTCGGCAACGCCGGTTTCGTGCGCAACGTGGTGGAGAAGGCCCGGGATCACCGCAGTTTCCGTCTGGACGACGAGGACCTGGATGCGGTGCTGGCCAGCGACGTGACCGAATTCAGCGAACGTCAACTGCTGCGGTTCAAGGAACTGACGCGGGAGGATCTGGCCGAGGGTCTCAGCGCGGCGGTCGCCGAGAAGAAGGCGGACTAACCCGGGTCCTGGCCCGTCCGGTGGCCGCCATTGCGCGCGCCCCCAGGTAACGGGCGCGTGAACCGTTGCGGATGCGTTGTCCTTCAGCTTGACTCGACGACCGCCGAGTGCCACCATGGCCAATGCAAGCACCTCGCTAGGTGAGGCGTCTGCACGGACATAGGCCACTGACCTCGAACGTCGAAAGACGCCCAGGGTCAGGACAGCTCTTCCCGGATTAAGGGTTGAGCCCAAGTGGCTTCCGGCTTCAGGTAGCCGGATACGCCGTGTGGTGCCGAAGCTCTGACGAGAGGGGTGCCGCAGCCGGCCGTTTCGCCTGGTTGCTCCTCCCCGTGTGCACCGTGTGGCACCCCTGCGTGCCCTGGCTTGGAGGAGGTGAGAGCGACGTGAGTCCCGACGACAGTCCGTATTCCAGATCGATGACCATTTCGCTTCGATCCGACCTCGGCATCGATATTTCCTGAATTGGCTTGTATTTAGCCACCTTTCGTAACGCGCGCGCTCACTGACGTGTGGCGCTGATGCGCGCCCCGGCGCGGCCAGGGATCCTGGCTCGCCTCCTTTCTTGGTGGGGAGATTTGTGATGAACTTTGTTACCGCACAGCCTGATTCGCTGGCCGTCGCCGCCAGCCGGCTGCAAGAGATCGGTTCGGCGCTGACCGCGCAGAGCTCGGCCACCGCGGCCCCGATGACCGGGGTGGTGCCTGCCGCAGCGGATGTGGTGTCGATGCTGACGGCGGCGCAATTCGCCGGACACGGCCAGCTGTTCCAGGCGTTGAGCGCTCAGGCAGCGGCGCTACACGAGAACTTCGTGATCACCTTGCAGGCCAGCGCCGGCTCGTATGCGGCCACCGAGGCCATCAACGCAGCCTCGGCCCGCTGAAATCGTTGGGAATGCATCATGTTGGATTTTGCGGCGCTGCCGCCGGAAATCAACTCGGCCAGAATGTATTCGGGGCCCGGATCGGGCCCAATGCTGGCCGCCGCCGCGGCATGGAGCACGATGGCCGCGGAGATGCGCTCCGCCGCAGCCGCTTACGGGTCTGTGGTGACCGAACTGACCGGTTCGGGTTGGCTGGGGCCGTCCTCGATGTCGATGTTGGCCGCGGCCGCGCCCTATCTGGCCTGGCTGGACGGCACCGCCACGCAGGCTGAGGAGGCCAGCGGCCAGGCGTTCGCGGCAGCGTGCGCCTTCGAGTCGGCCTTTGCCATGACGGTGCCACCGCCGGTGATCGCGGCTAACCGCGCTCAGTTGGCCGCGCTGGTGGCAACCAATGTGTTCGGCCAGAACACGCCCGCGATCGCGGCCACCGAGGCGCAGTATGCCGAAATGTGGGCGCAGGATGCGGCCGCGATGAACGGCTACGCCAGCGCTTCGAGCACCGCGTCCCAACTTGCTCCGTTGGCTGCGCCGCCGTCCACGGCGAATACCGACGGGGTGGCGGCGCAGGCGAACACCGTGGCCCAGGCGGCCCAAACGCCAGCGGGTTCGGTGCAGTCGGCAGTGTCGTCGGGCGGGGGCGGTATCTCGTCGCCCGGTTCGGTGTCGTCGTATCTGGCCGGCCTGCTGAGCGGATCGGATAATTCCGCTTTCGGTACGTTCACGAACGGCAACTTCTTCAGCACGGCCGTGGTCAATGGCGCGCTGGCCGGCGGTCCCTTCAACCCGCAGTTCATCATTTCCTCGGTCCAGGGCGTCCTGGCGGCCCAGCATGCGACGACGCTGGGGGGCCTCGCGGATTTCGCCGCCGACGCCGAAGGCATGACGAGTGCCGACCTGGCGTCGAGCACGGTGGGGTCGGCCGGCCTGGGCGGCGCGTCTGGCGGGGTGGGCAATGCGCATCTGGTGGGGTCGCTGTCCGTGCCGCAGAGCTGGACGTCGACGGCCAATATCAACCCTGGTCAAACGGCCGTCCAGGCCACCGGCGTCACCGGTCTCACCGACACGACGGCAGCCCCGGCCGCGGGCGGGCCCGGAGGTGTCGCGGGGCCGGTGGGTAGCACCGGTCGGCGACTGCGCCGCGCCATCCCCAAATACGGGTTCCGGCCCGTCGTCATGCCACGTCCGCCGGCCGCCGGCTGAGAACTCTGGAGAAGATGTCATGTCGCTATATGCGGGATTGCCACCCGAAATCAACTCGGCCAGAATGTATTCCGGCCCCGGCTCGGAATCGATGCTGACCGCCGCCGCCGCGTGGAACGCCATTTCCGCTGAAATGCGTTCCGCTGCAACCAGTTATGAATCGGTGATCGCGGCGCTCACCAGCGAATCCTGGTTCGGACCGTCCTCGGCGAAAATGTCGGCGTCGGTGGCACCGTTCGTCGAGTGGCTCAACAACACCGCCGTCCAGGCGGAGCGGGCCGGTACCCAAGCCAACGCCGCCGCGGCCGCATACGAGGCCGCGTTCGCCGCAACCGTGCCCCCGGCCCTCGTCGCGGCCAACCGCACGCAGCTGACCAACTTGGTGGCGAGCAACCTGTTCGGCCAGAACACTGGATTGATCGCGGCCAATGAGGCCCAATATGGCGAGATGTGGGCGCAAGACGCCGCCGCGATGACCACCTACAGCACCGCCTCGCGCGCGGCAACTCAAATGACCCCGTTCCAACAGCCGCGGTCCGGCACCACCGGCGGCGGCAACGCGCAGCAAGCCGCCACGGTCGCTCAAGCCAACGCCGCGACCGGCGCCAGCGACCCGTCGGGGGGACTGCTTGCATGGCTGGGACTCGCGCCCAACACCAACGGCTCCGGCCAGCCCGGGCTGGCGGGACTCATGAACTTTTTGGATGGATCCGACGGCAACGTATTTGGGAGCTTCCTCAACAACGCCTCGGTCGCAAACTTGTCCAACGCGTTTACCACCAGCGGGTTGTTGAACCCGACGTCGTTCGTCGATTCGGCGGTCAACATGAATTCCATCTCGTCCTTGAATGCGGTAGACGCAAGCACGTCGGGACTGGGGGTGCTGGCCGCCGGCCTTGGGGGCACCGCCAACCTGGCGTCGGTGACCGCGCCCGGCGTGGCAGCGGTAGCCGGCGTCGGACAGGCGAGTCTGGTCGGGGCCCTGTCGGTTCCGCCGGCCTGGGGTGCGGCTGGAGCGGCAATCACGCCAGTGGCGGCGACGACCCAGGTCGGCCTAGGCGCTTATCACGGGTTCGGCTCTGCCACCCCGATGGTGATGGAACAGGCCGGGGCAGTCGGCATGCCGGGTGTGCCGCTGGCGGGCCTCCCCGGTGGGCACGAGGACGAGTTCTCCGAGCCGATGTACGGGTTTCGCCCCCGCATCATGGGTCGCCCACCGGCCGCCGGATAAAGCGAGGGAATTCCGACATGAGGTACCTACCGATTCTGACCGCCGTCATTGCCGTGGTCGGCACGGCAATACCAGCGCACGCCGACTCCGACGACGACGCATTCCTTGCCGCGCTCAACAAGGCGGGTATCACCTACTCGAACCCCGACCGCGCGATAAAGGCGGGGCAAAAGGTATGCGACTTGGCCAACTCAGGGACCACGGAGCTCGACATCATCAGGGACGTCCATGAGCTCAACCCGGCGTTTACCGCAGCAAAATCCGCCCTTTTCGTCCAGGCCGCCGCCAGCGCCTACTGTCCCGACCGTCTCTCCACCAGCGATGGCGGAACGAACCCGCACAGCAGTGGCTAACGCCCACACCGGAGGCCGACGAGCAGCGGGTGGCGCGTCGCTGACGTCGTCGCCCTGCCCAATCCGCGCCGGGGACGGGCCGGCTTCGTGATGCCCCGGCCGTCGATCCCTTATCCGGCGCGCGATCCACAATGGCGGGCTGTTCGGCAACGTCTCATCGTCCGTTGTCGCTGCTTCCAGTGAGACCGGAAGTCGGCAGTGATCTGCAGAAACGGCCTTCCAGGAAACTGCCAGTAGCTAATCAGTGCTACAGCAGAGTGACCGCGTCTACTCGTATGAGGGAACCTGAGGAGAACGGTTGTGACGATCAATTATCAGTCCGGCGCTATAGCTGCCCGAGGTGCTTTGATCCGCGCCCGGGCCGCGCTCTCGGACGCCGAATATCGGGCCGTCGTTCGTGATGTGCCGGTTACTACCGGTGTCCCGTGGAGCGCCGCTGCTCGGCTCGCCAGTCGGAAGGTCACCACGGGCGTCGGTCCTCAAGTTCCAGTTACCTTCCGCGGCAATGCCGGGATGTCCGGGGCGCTATTCCGACGGTCCGCACAATATCGCGCTTAATGATTTCTTGAACCGATATAGGAGGTTGTGAAGATTCGCGATCGGAGACCACAGCGGTAGCTTCTGAGCGTAGTTTATAACGTCGGCAATGGTGCCGGCTATGCATTCAGAACATTCAGAATACGCGAGTTAGACATTCACGGATTGAGTTGTATCAAGCCGTCGGTCGATGCTGCCCGCATTTGGCTTTACCACGTGATTTACACCACTAACTCAACGTTGCTATGCAGCGTTCTCACACTGGTCAAGCCGTTGCAAACACATTTGTTTAACAAACGTTTACCTGATGGGAACGCCCACCGAATAAGCGTTGGTCAGCATCGTCAGTGCAATAGCAGCGTGGCTTGACCAGTTGTTCATATGCCATTCGGGCATGCATTTACAGCTAGGAGCGGTATGGCTTTGTTGCCTGCAGCACATGAGGTTTGTACATGTGTCTTATAACAATTCCGTCGCACTCCTTGCGAGGTGTCGCCATTGTGTCGATGTCGCGGCCATGGAGCGCTGCGTGCGCCAGCCGCCAGATGAGGGATCGGAGGCCCTAGATGTTGGATTTCGGGGCTTATCCGCCGGAATACAACTCGGGGCGGATGTACGTCGGTGCGGGCTCGGGGCCGCTGCTGGCCGCTGCCGCGGCATGGGATGAATTGGCCGCCGAGCTGCAAAGCACCGGGGCGTCGTACAGCTCGACCATCGAGACGCTTGCAACGGGACCGTGGACGGGACCATCCTCGATCGCCATGGCGGCCGCCGCCGCACCCTACGTGGCCTGGATCCATGCCACCGGCGCGCAAGCCGAACAGGCAGGCGCCCAGGCCAAACTCGCGGCCGGCGCCTACGAGGCCGCCTTCGCCGCGACGGTTCCGCCGCCGGTGATCGCCGCCAACCGCGCCCTGCTCGCGACGTTGATCGCGACCAACATCCTCGGCCAGAACACGCCGGCGATCGCCGCCACCGAAGCCCACTACATGGAGATGTGGGCGCAGGACGCCGCCGCGATGTACACGTACGCGGCGACCTCAGCTAGTGCCGCTCAGCTGACCCCGTTCGTCGAGCCCCCGCGGACCACCAACGATTCGGCGGGCCCCACGCAGGCGGCCGCGGTCGCCCAGAGCACCGGGCAGTCAAGCTCGAACACCGCCAGCCAATTGGCGCAACTGAGCAGCACGATGCAGCCCGCGGCGCAGGCCGCGAGCAACGCCAGCAGCACGACAACGGCGGCGTCCGGTTCGTCACTCACCCTGCCGAGTGCGATAACGAATTGGAACGAGTTCTGGTCGGTCGCCACCGGGCCGTTCTCCCCGCAGTCCTGGACCAGCATCCCGGGCGGTCCATTCCTGTCATTCGGCCAGGCCTACGCCTGGGGGCAGAACGGGCAAGGCGCCGCCGCCTATCTGGCGGGGCCCAAGGCCATTTCTGGGGCGTTGGCGCCGCTGACCAGTGGCGCCAACGCCGTCAAACCCGTGCTCAGCTCCGCGGTCGGGGCGGGGCAGGTATCCGGGTCGATGGGCAAAGCCGCTCTGGTGGGCAGCATGTCGGTGCCGCAGGGCTGGACCGAGGCCGCCCCCGCGATCCGAACCATCGCCCAGGTGCTGCCCACCAACATGGCCGCGGCGCCGGCCGCACTGGCCGGTGAAGAGGGCGTGTTCAGCCAGATGGCCCTGTCCAGCCTGGCCGGACGCGCCGTCGCAGCCGCCGCAACCCGGCCCGCCGGCGGTGCCGCCTCGGCAGCGGGTTCGCTGGGCGGCGTTGCCGCCGAGGCCGATCCGGCCGCGGCCACCATCATCGTGATCCCGTGCATCGAGGAGTGATCGCGATGACGCAATCGCACGGCAGCCAATCACCGACCGTCCGGACGCGAAGGTAGGGGTACGAAGATGTTTTACGGAGCCTTTCCACCCGAGTTCAATTCGGGCCGGATGTACAGCGGTCCGGGCGCGGGGTCTTTGGTGGCCGCGGCGACGGCCTGGCAGAATCTGGCCACCGAATTGCAGTCCACCGCAACGTCTTACTCGTCGGTGCTCTCCAGCCTGACGGCCGGGCCCTGGGTGGGACCGTCATCGCTGGCGATGGCGAGCGCGGCCGCCCCGTACGTCGCCTGGATGCAGCAGACCGCCGCGCAGGCCGCCCAATCCGCGATCCAGGCCACCGAGGCCGCGGCCGCCTACGAGACGGCCTTCGCCGCACACGTGCCGCCGGCGGTGATCGCCGAAAACAGGGCCCTGCTCGCACAGCTGGTGGCCACCAACCTGTTCGGGCAGAACACGTCGGCGATCGCCGCGAATGAGGCCCAGTACAGCGAGTTCTGGGCTCAAGACGCCACCGCCATGGACACCTACTTCGCCTCGTCGGCGACGGCGTCCAACAACCTGACGGAGTTCAGCCCGGCGCCCAAGACCACCAACGAGGGGGCCGAGCCGATGCAAGCGGCCGCGGTGAGTTCGGCGGCCAGCACCCCCGCCGCTAACGTCGCGAACACCGCGGCAAGCGCCGCCACGACCACTCTGCCCTACAGCGGATTGTTCTCGGGCCCGGCGAACCTCGCCTATCTCTACAACCAGTTCGTCACAAATCTTTTGAACGGCCTGCCGGGCGGGTCGAGCTTCTATACGGGCTTGTACAACGCCGTGAAGGTGCCGCTGGGTTTGACCACCCAGTTCAACGACATCGGGTTGCTGGTCAACTTTCCGTTGTCGCAATGGCTCAAGTTCGCCCCGCCCATCGGGTATGGGGCGCTGCCGAAAGACGCCCTGGGCGCCGGGCTGGGGGCGTTGGGCTTCGGCCGCGGCACCCTGTACAGCTCGATCACCCCGATCGCCGGCATGGGCAACGCCGGCACCCTGGTCGGAAAGCTGTCCATCCCGCCGAGCTGGGCCACGTCCACCCCGGCCATCAGAACGGTTGCGGCCGCGCTGTCGGCGGCCGGAACCGAAGCCGTGCCCGCGGCCGCGCTGGGCCAGGGGAGCCTGTTCAGTTCGATGGGGCTGGCCGGGATGCTCGGTAGCGCCGTCGGCTCCGGTGGACCCACGGTGGCGCGTGCCGGTGTGCGCAACCGGATGACTCCCATCAAGGACCTCAAAGACAAGCAATCACCGGAACAGCTGAAACGCCTTGTCGCACAGATCTCGGAGCAGCCTGAAACCGTCCAGCACCACAACGTCGATCAAGAGAACCTCGACGCGCTGCTCGAGCAGCTGGCCAAGAAGCCGGGCATCCACGCGGTGCATCTGAAGAAGGGCGACAAGTCAAAGGTCATACCCGCCGATGCCCAATTGGGTTGAGCGGCACGGACAATCCGCCACGACGGAAGGGTGATAGCGATGAAAAGACTACTGGCGTTGCTTGGCGTCGTTGTGATGATCGGGTTGGCCGCACCGGCGTACGCGGATCCTCCGCCGGTGCCCGACGGGGACGACGGCGGCTTCGTCGCCGCGCTGCAGCAGGCCGGCTTCAGCTTCAGCAGCCCGGGGTCGGCCGTCGCCGCCGGCAGGGCGGTGTGTTCGTGCTTGAACAACGGCGAATCGGGCCTCGAGCTGGTCCACGACGTGAAAACCCACAATCCCGGGATGGACATGGAGATGGCGTCGAATTTCGCCGTGCTTTCCGCGAAGTACTACTGCCCCCACCAGCTTTCCAAGGCCTGACGCCCGCCCGCGGCGCTGACCTGTGAAACACACTGCAGCTCAACATGTCTGCGAAGCGCCGCGCGCCGCTGCGGTCATCTCCTGAACATGGGACAATCACCGGTCATGAGACTGCTGCTCGCGCTCGGCGTCGGCGTTTCGGCCGCGATCGCGCTGGCCCCGCTCACCCATGGCGACCCGGCGGCACCCGGCGTCGACGAGGCCGGTTTCCTCGCCTCGCTGCGCAGCGCGGGCATCACCTACTCGACCCCTGACGGGGCGATCAAGTTCGCCAAAGCGGTGTGCGTGTCGATGGGCAACGGCGAATTCGGCCCGCAAATGCTGGACGAGCTCAAGAGTGAAAACCCCGGGCTCACCAATGATCACGCCACGTCCTTCCTGGCGATCGCGGCGAAATACTATTGCCCGCAGCAACTCTACGCAAAACGCTGACCTAGCGACGGCGGGTTCGACCGCGGCGGAGCACCTCTCCAATCACATGAAACATAGATATGTTCCGCCTGTGAATCCCATGAATTCCATTTGAGCCGGAGCTTGTTTGCCGGCTGGTGGCGTATGCGCTCCTACCCTGGCGCCAGAGGAGGACGGGAGGCAACGGGTGGACTTTGGGGCGCTGCCACCAGAGGTCAATTCGGGACGGATGTACGTGGGCGCCGGATCGGGGCCCTTGCTGGCCGCCGCCGCGGCATGGGATGCGCTGGGAGCCGAGCTGTATTCCTATGCGGCGGCATACAGTTCGACGATTTCGGGCATGACTATCGGGTCCTGGTTTGGACCGGCGGCGACGTCGATGAGTGCCGCCGTCACCCCGTATGTGGCATGGGCAAACCAGTCCGCTGCCCAGGCGGAACAGGTCGCGATGCAGGCAAGGCTCGCTGCCATGGCCTACGAGACCGCGTTCGCGGCGACCGTGCCCCCACCGGCGATCGCCGCCAACCGCAGCCTGTTGATGACGCTGATCGCCACGAACATCCTCGGCCAGAACACCGCGGCCATCGCGGCCGCCGAAGCGGAGTACGCCGAGATGTGGGCCCAGGACGCCGCCGCGATGTATGCCTACGCCGCCGCGTCGGCTGCGGCCACCCAGTTGCCGCCCTTCGCTGAGCCGCCGCCGACGACTGATTCGTCCGCGGTGGCGAGGCAATCCGCAGCGCTGGCGCAGAACGCCGCGTCGGACGTCGCATCCCAGCTGCCGGCGCTGATCGACGCGCTGCCCACGATGCTGCAAGGCCTGGCGTCGACCCCTTCGGCGGCGGCGGCGACGCCGGCGGCATCGATCATCGAAGCCATTTACCCCATCACCGCCGCCCTCAGGCCATTTTTCGCCGCCATCACCGGCGCCTACAGCCCCATCGGGGCGATCATCTTGCCCGGCGGCTGGTGGCTGCTGTCCCTGCAGGCCTTAGGGCTGGCCCAAAACGCGCCGGGTGTCGCCGAACTGCTCGGCGGCGGGAAGGCCATCGCCGGCGGGTTGTCGCCGCTGGCTCCGTTGCGGGGCGGCTACGTCTCCGCGGTGACACCAGAGATCGGGGGCGTAGCGGGGTCCATGGGCCGCGCGACCCTGGTCGGATCGCTGTCGGTCCCGCAAGGCTGGGCCGCAGCCGCGCCCGTGATGAAGACAGTCGCCTCGGTACTGCCGAGCGCGAGTACGGGGCCAATCCCGACGATCCCCACGACGCCGCAAGGGGTGATGTTCGGCGAGATGGCCGCGGCGAGCCTGGCCGGACGCGCTTTGGCGGGCGCCGGTGTGCGCACCGTCAGCAATGGCACCACCGGCCTCGCGGCGGCGGCTGATGGCGTTGCCACCACGGCCACAATCATTGTGGTACCGGCGGATTGAGCGGACCTTCGACATGACACCTCGGACGGCACCGAACCATCGCACCATGGAGAACGCGCCATGCCCGCTGTGACCAGGGCGCCGCGATGAATTTCGCTCTCCAGCCACCCGAGATCACCTCTGGCCAGATGTACCTGGGTCCGGGGGCGGGACCGATGCTGACGGCCGCCGCCGCGTGGGACGCGTTAGCGGCCGAATTGCAGTCGGCCGCATCGTCTTACAGTTCGGTCATCGAGGGGCTGACGAACGAGGCGTGGGCCGGCCCGTCGGCGGTCGCCATGGCCGCCGCCGCCGCGCCGTACGCGGCCTGGATGTCGACGATCGCGGCGCAGGCGAAGACGGCGGCCATCCATGCGACGGCGGCCGCGGCGGCCTACGAGAGCGCCTTCGCGGCGGTGGTGCCACCGACCGCGATCGCGACCAATCGCGCACGATTGGCAATGCTGTTGGCCACCAACGTTTTCGGGCAGAACACCACCGCGATCGCCGCAACCGAGACCGAATACGGCGAAATGTGGGCGCAGGACGCCACCGCGATGTTCGGCTACGCCAGCGCGTCTG
The DNA here is from genome assembly GCF_001669335.1 of Mycobacterium sp. 1245852.3. Taxonomy (NCBI): domain Bacteria; kingdom Bacillati; phylum Actinomycetota; class Actinomycetes; order Mycobacteriales; family Mycobacteriaceae; genus Mycobacterium; species Mycobacterium sp. 1245852.3. The sequence continues at coordinate 14,979 of NZ_LZLL01000208.1, forward strand.
CCGCCGCCACCCGGCTGACCCTGTTCACCGAGCCACCCCAGACCACCAACGCGACGGGAATCGCCGCCCAGTCGGCCGCGGTGGGCCAGGCCAGCGCTTTAGCAAGCAGTACCGGTGCGGCCGCGGACGCCGCGTCCCCACCGTCGGGCATCATCAGCCAGCTACTCGAGGCCCTCGGCAGCGCTTCCCGCGGCTACATGGAGTTCTGGGACCAGGTGCTCAACACCCTCACGGGTTCCCCGCTGGCCGGCACGACGTGGCAGAACACCTTCGGCATCCTCGCCGACATCGGCCGGTTCAGCACGGTCGCCAACGACAGCATGAGCCCGATCAACCTCGCCATGACCGAGTTCAAGATGTTCTACAAAGTCCCGGTCGAGGGCATGGAAATCCCGAAGTCCGCCTTGGGTGCAGGGCTCGGTCTGCGGTCGGCCGGCGCGGGCCTGACCGGCGCGGTATCAGCCGGCGTGGGCGAGGCGAACGTTGTGGGCAAATTGTCGGTGCCGCCGACCTGGGCCTCGGCGACCCCGGCGATCAGGCTGGCCAGCAGCCTTCCGGCCGCCGGCCTGGCCGCGGCCCCCACCGCCGCGATCCCAGGCAGCCTGCTCGGTCAGATGGCACTGGGCAGCCTGACCGGGGGCGCCCTCGGCGCTGTCGCGCCGCAAGTAGTGGGCGGCAGAGGCGTCCGGGCCGGCGGTGCCACGAAGAGCACCGCCCCCGTCAAACTCGACGACGTCATCGCGAAGTTGCAAAAGCAACCGGAAGCCGTGCAGCACTGGAATGTCGATAAGGCCGGCCTGGACGCTCTGCTCGACCAACTGTCGACAAAGCCCGGCATCCATGCGGTGCACGTGTCCAGTGGTGACAAGCCCACGGTGACCCCGCCCGACGCCCCGGTCAGGAGGGCGCGAACGGTATGAGACTCCTACTGGCGCTGCTCGGCGCCATCGGCACGATCAGCTTCGCGGCGCTCGCGCATGCCGAGCCCGAGGGGGACGATGGGGCGTTTCTGGCAAACCTCGACAGTTCGGGCATCACCTACAGCAGCCCCGGCCAGGTCATCGCATCCGCCAAAGCCGTATGCGGCTTGCTGGGCAGGGGTGAAACGGGTTTGCAGGTCGTCAGCGACATCAAGGATCAAAACCCCGGCATGACGATGGACGCCGCGGCCAAATTCGCGGCGCTCGCGTCGAGCGCCTACTGTCCGCACCACCTGACGCCCAAAACCGGTTAGCCCGGGCTCGCCGTTCGCGGGGGATACTCCCGACGTCGGCGATTCGGTCGGCTCCACTTGCCGTTAACCCGGATCTGGTTAGCTCCCTTCGCCGTCTTGCAACCGGGAAGGAGCGTGTCGTTGGAGACGTTGAGCGCCCTCGATTTCGCGCTCCGGCTCGGCGTCGGCGTCGGCTGCGGCGCCCTCATCGGCCTGGAACGGCAATGGCGGGCGCGTCGGGCCGGGCTGCGCACCAACGCGCTGGTCGCCGGAGGCGCCACCCTGTTCGTCCTGTACGCGGCCGCCACCTCCGACAGCAGCCCGACGCGCGTCGCGTCGTATGTGGTGTCCGGTATCGGTTTCCTCGGCGGTGGGGTGATCCTGCGGGAGGGCGTCAACGTCCGTGGCCTGAACACGGCCGCCACATTGTGGTGCTCGGCGGCGATCGGCGTGCTGGCGGCTTCCGGGCACCTGGTGTTCGCGCTGATCGGCACCGCCACCGTCGTCGGCATTCATGTCCTGGGACGCCCGCTCGGCCGGCTGATCGATCGCGACAACAGCGCCGAGGAAGACGAAAGCCTGCTGCCGTATCTGGTCCAGGTGATCTGCCGTCCCAAGCACGAGAAGTACGCCCGCGCCCAGATCGTCCAGCACGCCGGCAGCAACGACATCACGCTTCGCGGGATCCACACCGGCAACCCGGACGGCGATGAGGTCGCGCTGACCGCGCACCTGCTGATGAACGGCGATGCCCCGGCGCGGCTGGAGCGGCTGGTGGCCGAACTGTCGCTGCTGCCCGGCGTCCGCGCGGTGCAGTGGTATGCCGGGGACGAAGCGCAGTCCGACGATCGTCGCTGATCGACGCGCCACCGCGGGGCGGCGCCCGACCGACCAGGGCGAGGTGAATACCGCGGCGCTCGTCGTAGTCTTACCTGTGTGAGCGCTCTCTCAGGCTTCCTAGCCGCGCTGCCTCCGCAGATGCGGGATCCGGTGCTGTTCGCCGTGCCGTTCTTCCTGCTGCTGTTGACCCTCGAATGGACCGCCGCCCGAAAGCTGGAACATCTGACGGCCGAGGGAGCCGACGCCGTCGACGCCGCGCGGCCGGCGTCGGGAGCGCACCTGACCCGCGACTCGATGGCGAGCATTTCGATGGGGCTGGTGTCGGTGGCCACCACCGCCGGCTGGAAGACGCTGGCGCTGTTCGGCTACGCGGCGATCTACGCCTACGTGGCGCCCTGGCAGCTGCCCGCGACCCGTTGGTACACCTGGGTAATCGCGATCCTCGGTGTGGACCTGCTCTACTACGCCTATCACCGGATCGCGCACCGCGTGCGGTTGATCTGGGCGACGCACCAGGCCCATCACTCCAGCGAGTACTACAACTTCGCCACCGCGCTGCGCCAGAAGTGGAACAACAGCGGCGAGATCCTGATGTGGATACCGTTGCCGCTGTTGGGGATTCCACCGTGGATGGTGTTCTTCAGTTTTTCGCTGAACTTGATCTACCAGTTCTGGATCCACACCGAGCGCATCGACAAGCTGCCGCGACCGTTCGAGTTCGTCTTCAACACGCCGTCGCACCACCGGGTGCACCACGGAATGGACAAGGTGTATCTCGACAAGAACTACGGCGGCATCTTCATCGTCTGGGACCGGCTCTTCGGGACCTTCCAGCCCGAGCTGTTCCGGCCGCATTACGGGCTCACCAAGCGGGTGGACACGTTCAACATCTGGACGTTGCAGACCCGCGAATACGTCGCGATCGCCCGCGACTGGCGCTCGGCGACGCGCCTGCGTGACCGGTTGGGGTACGTGTTCGGCCCGCCGGGCTGGCTGCCGCGGGCGGCCCGTCCGGCCGACGCCACCACCCCGCTCGTGACCTCGCTGTAACATTTGCGCGGGCCGGCGCGAAAAGCTGAGCGTGGAGGAGGGTTACGCCGTGACCCCCGCCTCCCGTCAGTATCGGCCCGATGGATCGGAGTTCATGGTGCATCGACTGGCAACGCGCGCATTCGCCGCGTCGACTACTGTCGCAGCGCTCGCCTCCTTGCTGCCGGCCGCGCAGGCCAAAGCCGACGTCATGGTGTACCCGGGCATGGAGATACGCCAGGACAACCGGGTGTGCACGCTCGGCTACGTCGACCCCGCTCTCAAGATCGCATTCACCGCGGGCCACTGCCGTAGCGGGGCCGGAGTGGTGACGGACCGGGGCGGCGCCGTCATCGGCCGGATGGCGGCCTTCCGGGACAACACGCCCAGCGGGACGACGGTGTCCACCAGCCAGACGATCAGCGACTACGAAGCGATCGTGCTGGACAACAGCGTGACGGCGAACAACATCCTGCCGGGCGGTCGGCCGCTCGTCTCCGACCCCGGGCTGGCGCTCGCGCCCGGACAGCCCGTCTGCCATTTCGGCGTGATCACCGGGGAAACCTGCGGGACGGTGGAAAGCGTGAACAACGGCTGGTTCACCATGTCGCACGGCGTGCAAAGCCACAACGGCGATTCGGGCGGACCCGTGTACCTGGCGCCCAACGGCGGCCCGGGACAGATCGTCGGGATCTTCAACAGCGTGTGGGGTGACCTGCCCGCCGCGGTGTCGTGGGGGGCCACGTCGCAGGAGGTCCGCGAGGATCTCGGCGTGCGCGACAACGCGCACTAGGTCATCGCGCTCGCGACAACGCGCACTAGGCCAAGCCGGCCGCGCCGATCGGGGTCAGCGCGAACACCGGAATCGAGGGAGCGGCGGCGCGGAACTGCTCGTCGGTGCTGTCCGGGGTCAATCCGGCGACGTACCCCTTGACCTGCCAATACCACCGGGCCAGATAGCGCCTCAGCAGCTCGGGCTTGGCCGCGTCATCGACCTCGCTGACCCGGAGGCTGCGCCGGTGCCAGCGGGGGCCCACCTCGACGACGGCGGCCGCCCGGACATTGCGGGCCCACTGGGTGTTGCCGCGCGGGGAGACCAGGTAGTCGACGCCGTCGACGGTCAGCAGGTTGATCGCGACGGCGCGCGGCTTTCCGGTTTTGCGACCGCGCACCCGCAAGGCCCGGGTGCCGGCGATGCTGATCCCCGCTTCGGCCAGCCAGCGGATGACCCGGTTGGCGGCGCGCGCGGCCCGGTTCGGTTCTTCGTATCGCGTGGACATGTCGTGGCCTCTCAGCAATCCCGATCGAAACGAGAGCGATGCTCTCTGTTTCGACGATGCTGCCACGACCCGCCGCGGAAAGCAAGAGCGGTGTTCTCGGTCGTGACAGACTGGCGGCGTGGGCAAACGCCAGGAATCGCGCGAGCAGATCGAGGCGCGCATCATCGAACTCGGTCGCCGCCAGTTGGTCGACCGCGGCGCCGCCGGACTGTCGGTGCGTGCGATAGCCCGCGACCTGGGCATGGTGTCCTCGGCGGTGTACCGCTACGTGTCCAGCCGCGACGAACTGCTGACCCTGCTGCTCGTCGACGCCTATTCCGACCTGGCCGATGCCGTGGATCGCGCCCGTCAGTCGGTCGGCGACCTGTGGAGCGACGATGTCGTCGCCATCGCGCGAGCCACCCGGGAGTGGGCCGTCGCGCACCCGGCCTGCTGGGCCCTGCTGTACGGCAGTCCCGTGCCCGGATATCACGCGCCGCCCGAGCGCACGGTTGCGGTGGGTACCCGGGTGGTGGCGGCGCTGTTCGACGCGGTCGCGGCGGGAATCGCCACGGGTGACATCCGGCTAACCAATGATGTTGCCCCGCAACCGATGTCGTCGGACTTCGACCGGATCCGTCAGGAATTCGGGTTCCCCGGTGACGACCAGGTGCTGGCCAAGTGCTTTTTGCTGTGGGCGGGTGTGCTCGGCGCCATCAGCCTCGAGGTATTCGGGCAATACGGCGCCGACACCCTGACCGACCCGCAGGGCGTCTTCGAGGCCCAGCTGCGGCTGCTGGTGGACGTACTGAGCCGGCACTGACGGGCGCGGCGGCCGCCGGCAAACCATAATTAGAACGTGTTCACCCGGTGATCAGGCGGCCGGAGCAGCCGCCCACGGCAAAGTCATTCGGCCCCTTTCTGACGGCCCGGCGGCTGGACTATTGTGCGAGACGATGACGCTTCCCCTCGAATCACCGACGCAGATTGCCTGGGTCACCGCCGACCTGGATGCCACCGAAACGGCCCTCACCGGCCTGTTAGGGGTGCGCAAGTGGGTGCGCATACCCGAGGTGCACTTTGCTCCGGAGGCGTGCAGCTACCGCGGCGAGGCCGCCGACTTCTTTGCCAGCATCTCGCTGAGCTACCTCGGCGACATGCAGATGTGGTGCAAACCCGGCCCGCGCTCGGACAGGAAGTCACTATAGATGTTCTGGCCGCGGACCGGCTGGA
>NZ_LZLL01000209.1:0-3697 GCF_001669335.1 Mycobacterium sp. 1245852.3
GGCGCCACCGACGCCGAGGGGGTGCGGGCCATCGTGGACCGCGCCGCGGCGGTCGGGGTTGGCGCGGTCGTCACGATCGCCGACGACCTGGACTCGGCGCGCTGGGTCACGCGCGCGGCCGAGTGGGACCCACGGGTCTATGCCGCGGTGGCGTTGCACCCCACCCGGGCCGACGCGCTCGACGACGCCGCGCGCGCCGAGATCGAGCGACTGGTGGCCCATCCCCGGGTGGTGGCCGTCGGCGAGACCGGCCTGGACCTCTACTGGCCGGGGCGGCTGGACGGTTGCGCCGCGCCGGCCGTGCAGCGGGAGGCCTTCGCCTGGCACATCGACCTGGCGAAGCGCTGCGGCAAACCGCTGATGATCCACAACCGGGACGCCGACTCCGACGTGCTCGACGTGCTGGCGGCCGAGGGCGCCCCGGACGCCGTGATCTTCCACTGCTTTTCCTCGGACGCGGCCATGGCCCGCCGCTGCGTGGACGCCGGGTGGCTGCTGAGCCTGTCGGGCACCGCGAGTTTCCGCAACGCGCACGCGCTGCGCGAAGCCGTTCCGCTGATACCGCCTGAACAGCTGTTGGTGGAGACCGATGCGCCATTCTTGACACCCCATCCCTATCGGGGGACGGCGAATGAACCGTATTGCCTTCCTTATACTGTTCGGGCGATCGCCGAGCTGGTGGATCGCCGCCCGGAAGAGCTGGCCGAGATAACGACGAGTAATGCTCAGCGGGTGTACGGATTGGTCACAGTGTGAGGTAAACGACCAGGCGATTTGGTTGGAATTCGCCGCGTCGGAGTTGCCCAACCTTGACCGGTTCGTTACCGTCTTGTGATCGAACGGTTTGGGCCTACGGGCCCTTAATTTGTGACTTGCTGCCGAATGAGTGGGTTGTTGAGGGTTGGGTAACGCGCGTTGAGTGTATTGACAAAACTTCATCAGAATCCTTCGCCGATGTTGCGGCTCGTGGTCGGAGGGCTGCTGGTAGTCCTGGCACTCGCGGGCGGATACGCGGTATCGGTGTGCAAGACGGTCACGCTGACCGTCGACGGGGTGGCCATGAAGGTCACCACCATGAAGTCCCGGGTCATCGACGTCGTCGAAGAGAACGGTTTCGCCATCGACGAGCGTGACGACCTGTATCCCGCCGGTGATGTCACGGTGCACGACGCCAGCAAGATCGTGCTGCGGCGCAGCCGCCCCCTGCAGATCTCGCTGGACGGCCATGACACCAAGCAGGTGTGGACCACCGCTTCCACCGTCGACGAGGCGCTGGCCCAGCTCGCGATGACCGACACCGCCCCGGCCGCGGCCAACCGCGGCAGCCGCGTTCCGCTGGCCGGGATGGCGCTGCCCGTCGTCAGTGCCAAGACCGTCCGCATCAACGACGCGGGTGCGATCCGCACGGTGCACCTGGCGGCACCGAACGTCGCCGGCCTGCTGAGCGCCGCCGGCGCGCCGCTGCTCGACAGCGACCAGGTGGTGCCGGCCGCGTCGGCGCCCATCGTCGACGGCATGGAAGTTCAGGTGACGCGTAACCGGATCCAGCAGGTGACCGAGCGGATCCCGCTGCCCCCCAACGCCCGTCGCATCGAAGATCCGGGCCTGAACATGAGCCGCCAGGTCGTCGAGGATCCAGGCAGCCCGGGCACGCAGGACGTCACCTTCTCGGTGGCCACGGTCAACGGCGTCGAGACCGGCCGGCTGCCGATCGCCAACACGGTGATCACGCCCGCCCGCGACTCGGTGGTCCGCATCGGCGCCAAGCCCGGCACCGAGGTGCCTCCGGTCAGCGACGGCTCCATCTGGGACGCGATCGCGGGTTGCGAAGCCGGCGGAAACTGGGCTATCAACACCGGAAACGGGTACTACGGCGGTGTGCAGTTCGACCAGGGCACGTGGGAGCGAAACGGCGGGTTGCGGTTCGCCGCCCGCGCCGACCTCGCCACCCGCGAGGAGCAGATCACCGTCGCCGAGGTGACCCGTGAGCGCCAGGGTTGGGGTGCGTGGCCAGTGTGCAGCGGAAGAGCTGGTGCGCGCTGACCATCCGGCTACTCGGGCGCACCGAGATCAGGCGGCTGGCCAAAGAACTCGAATTTCGGCCACGGAAATCGCTGGGCCAGAATTTCGTCCACGACGCCAACACGGTGCGCCGGATAGTCTCGACCTCCGGGGTCAGCCGGGCTGATCACGTCCTGGAAGTCGGGCCGGGTCTTGGGTCGCTGACCCTGGCCCTGCTCGACCGTGGCGCCGCCGTGACGGCCGTCGAGATCGACCCGGTGCTGGCCGAACGGCTGCCCCAGACCGTCGCCGAGCATTCCAACAGCGAGAGCCAGCGTCTGACGGTGGTCAACCGCGACGTCCTGACCCTCCTCCGCGACGAGGTGGCCACTGGGCCGACCGCCGTGGTCGCGAACCTGCCGTACAACGTCGCCGTCCCGGCGCTGTTGCACCTGCTCGCCGAGTTCCCGTCCATTCGCACCATGACGGTGATGGTGCAGGCCGAGGTCGCCGAGCGGCTGGCCGCCGAGCCCGGCGGCAAGGAGTACGGCGTGCCCAGCGTCAAGGTGCGCTTTTTTGGCCAGGTTCGTCGTTGCGGCATGGTGTCGCCGACGGTCTTCTGGCCGATCCCGCGGGTCTACTCCGGGCTGGTACGCATCGACCGGTACGCGCCCTCGCCATGGCCCACCGACGAGGGCTTCCGGCGCCAGGTCTTCGCACTGATCGACATCGCGTTCGGGCAGCGCCGCAAGACGTGCCGCAACGCGTTCGTGGACTGGGCCGGCTCGGGCAACGAATCGGCGGATCGGTTGCTGGCGGCCAGCATCGACCCGGCGCGCCGCGGCGAGACGCTGTCGATCGACGACTTCGTGCGGTTGCTGCAGCGCTCCGCGGATCGATCCCACGCCACGCCCGAGGCGACTCCCCGCATCGCCGAACAGGGCGCCTCGGCCGGCTGACGGTAAGCCGCCGAAGGCGCCGTTGCGTGTGGTTGGCTCCGAGCAGCGATAGTCTGCTGCGGTGGCTGAGAATGTCTGACGGCAATACCGCCGCGCAGTGGGTGCCCACCGGGTCGGTCACCGTTCGGGTGCCCGGAAAAGTCAACCTCTACTTGGCGGTCGGTGACCGCCGCGAGGACGGCTACCACGAGCTGAACACGATTTTTCAGGCCGTGTCGCTGCTCGACGAGGTGACGGTCCGCAACGCCGACGTGCTGTCGCTCGACATCGTCGGCGAGGGCGCCGAGAAGCTGCCCACCGACGAACGCAACCTCGCCTGGCAGGCCGCCGAGCTGATGGCCGAACACGTCGGCCGGGCGCCGGACGTGTCGATCATGATCGACAAATCCATTCCGGTGGCCGGCGGCATGGCCGGGGGCAGCGCCGACGCGGCGGCCGTGCTGGTCGCGATGAACTCGCTGTGGGAACTCAACGTGCCCCGCCGCGACCTGCGCATGCTGGCCGCGCGGTTAGGCAGCGATGTGCCGTTCGCGCTGCACGGCGGCACCGCGTTAGGCACCGGTCGCGGCGAGGAGTTGGCGACGGTGTTGTCCCGCAACACCTTTCATTGGGTACTGGCGTTCGCCGACGGAGAGCTGCTGACGCCGGCGGTGTTCACCGAATTGGACCGGCTCCGCGAGGCGGGCGATCCGCCGCGGCTGCCCGCGCCCGGGCCGGTGCTGGCCGCCCTGGCCGCC
>NZ_LZLL01000210.1:0-3074 GCF_001669335.1 Mycobacterium sp. 1245852.3
CCACCGATTCCCAGCCCGCCGCCGCCACCACCGGAACCGCCGCCGTCACCGCCACCGCCACCGCCACCGGTGGTGGTCACCACCGCACCGCCGGCACCGGTCTACACCCCCAGGCATACGGCGCCGCCCACCACCGCGCCGCCGCAACCGACGGTCACCACGACGGTGCCGCCGCCACCGCCGGTGGAAACCAGCTCCACACCGCCGCCGCCGCCGCCACCGCCGCCGACGACCACCACCTCGACGGTGCCCATGACCACGGAGTGGATCCACGTTCCGCTGCTGCCGATACCGATTCCGGTGCCGGTTCCCCAGCAGCAGGCCCCGTCGACGCCGCAGTACCCGCAATATCAGCCGTATCCGGGGAACCAGTATTCGCAGTATCCGGGCAGCTCCCAGAATCCGTTCCTGGGGCCGGGCTACTAGCGTCCTTCCTGCGTACGCACACCGCCTGCGGGGTTAGCCGCACGCGCGTAACGTTTATGTCACCAAGTTCGGACGGGGTTCATCCCGTCGTGCCCTCGCACAGGGCGTTGCAAAAGACCTTGGAGGCGTTACGTGGACATCGTGCTTGGAGTGTCGATGGCTCCCAGGACAGTCCGCCTGGTAGCGATCGAAGGTGAAAATGCGGATGGCGTGACCGTCGAACAAGAAGAGTTCGCGGTTGGAGCTGCGGGGAATTCGGCTGATCTGGGCGCCGGTGCGGTCGGTCAGGTGATCGACGCGATCATCGGCACCCGCGAAGGAGTGCTCGAGGGCGGCCACCGGCTGACCTCCATCGGGGTCACCTGGAGTGACCCCGCCGGCGTCGGGGCGCTGCGGGAGGCGCTCGCCACCCGCGAGATCGACGGCGTGATGCTGGTCGCGCCGTTGCTGGCCGCCGCCGCGCTGGCCCAGACCGTCGGATACGCGCTCGGCTACGAGCGCCTCGCGATGCTGTTCGTCGAGCCGGCGAACGCGACGCTGGCGGTGGTCGACGTCTCCGACGGCTCCATCGTCGATCTGCACCGGCGCCAGATCGGCGACGCTCGCGCGGGCGGCCTGGCCGTCGAGCTGGCGTCGATGGTCTCCGGTCTGGACGCCCGCGGGTCGCGCGCCGACGGTGTGTTCGTGATCGGCTGCGGAACCGACATCGTGGCGCTGAAGCCCACGCTCGAGGCGGCCACCCCGCTTCCGGTCACCGGCCCCGAGGAGCCGGACATGGCGCTGGCCCGCGGCGCGGCCCTGGCCTCGGCGAACGCGCCGCTGTTCGCGTCGTCGACGGCCGCCCTGGCCTACGCGCTGGATCCGGGCACCGGCGAAATGAATCCACCCGGCCTCGGCCCGTCGTACCTGGACGTCTGGGGCCACGCCGACGTCGACACCGACGTGCGGGCTTACAGCGCCGTCGCCGACGACGACGAGGACCCCCCGCGCCGCCGGCCCTTGTCCATGCTGCTGGCCGGCAGCGCCCTGGCCGGCATCGTCGCCGTGATCGGCGGGGTGGTGCTGGTGACTTTGGCGTCGGATCGCCCGGGATCGAACGTGCGCCACAATTCCGGCGTCGGCGTCGCCACGCCCGGAGTGCAGCTGCCGGCGGCCCCACCGAGCAACCCCCCGCAAGCGCAGCTGCCCGTCCCGAGCCCGGCGCCACCGCCGCCCGCGCCCGCACCCAGCCCGTCGGAGGTGGCCGCCCCGGCGCCGTCGCCGGTGCAGCAGCCCGCGCCGCAGGAACCGGTCACGGTGCCGCCCGCGGCACCGGTCCGGCGCGCCCCGGCCCGGTCCGCGCCGCAGTACACACCACCGCCCGTCGAGCGCCCGGCGCCCCCGCCGGCCGCGGCACCGGCTGCGCCTCCGCCGGCTGCGCCGCCCCCGGCGCCCGCGCCCGCCGCACCGCAGCTGCCCCAGCAGCCGCCGGTGACGATGTATCTGCACTTCCCGTTCGTCACGGTGCCGATTCCGATCACCCCGCCGCCCCCGCCGGCGCCACCGGCCCCGTAGCGCGTGGCAAACGGTCTGGACTGAGCGCACACTGGCAGTTACGGCACGAGCGCCAAGGAGGTCGCGTGGGCGAGCACAGTGGATTCGGATTCGACCCCGACGAATTCGATCGAATGATTCGGGAAGGCAGCGAAGGCCTGCGTGACGTGTTCGAGCGGGTCAGTAGGTTCGTGGCCGCCCCCGGCGCCCGGACGGGCTGGTCCGCCGTCTTCGACGACCTGACGCGGCGCCCGCGCAGCGCCCCGGAAACCGCCGGCGAAGCCGGTGAGGGCGTGTGGGCCATCTACACCGTCGACGAAAGCGGCGGCGCACGCGTCGAACAGGTCTATGCGACCGAACTCGACGCGCTGCGGGCGAACAAGAACAACGTCGACCCCAAACGCAAGGTGCGGTTCCTGCCCTACGGCATCGCGGTCAGCGTCCTGGACGACGACGCCGAAGAGACTGCGTAACAAGAGGTTTCGGCTTAGCCCTGCTGCACCACGTTCGAGCCGCCGGAGTTGCTGATCTTCGGTGCGCCCGAGCGGTAGGTGACTTTGTTGTTGAAGCCGGAGGCCTCGATGCTGTCGACGGTCTCCACGGTGATCTCATTCTGCACACCGGACACCGACAGGCTGGTGCAATGCCCGGTGATCGTGACCGTGTTGGAAACCCCACTGACGCTGACGATGTTGTCGTTGCAAGCAATGGTCCGGTTCTCGTTGACGCCCGAGACGCTGAGCTCGGTGCCCGGCGGAGCGGCGGGCGAGGTGGACGGCGAGGCCGACTTCCGCCGGGAGGTCGACGGGCCGGGGCTCGTCGAAATGCTGGGCGGGCTAAACGTTTTGGAGATGGTCGGTGGCGAGTTGATGATCGACTTCACGCCCGAAAGCTGGTGTGCCGCAAAGGCGGCGATGCCGCCGGCAGCTGCACTCCGGGCGTGGCGACGCCGACGCCGGAATTGTGGCGCACGTTCGATCCCGGGCGATCCGACGCCAAAGTCACCAGCACCACCCCGCCGATCACGGCGACGATGCCGGCCAGGGCGCTGCCGGCCAGCAGCATGGACAAGGGCCGGCGGCGCGGGCGCCGCGTCGTGTCGTCGAAGACGGCGG
>NZ_LZLL01000211.1:0-9691 GCF_001669335.1 Mycobacterium sp. 1245852.3
GTGCCGGTGATGAAGGACGCTTCCGGGCCGAGCAGAAACGCGGTGGCCGAGGCGATGTCGTCCGGAGTGCCGAGGCGGCCCGTCGCCGAGGCGGCGACCATCGCCCGCATCCCGTCACCGACCGGCGAGGCGAGTTCCTGCTGGTCGACGGCGGTGTCATCGCGGCACTGAAGGCCGGGAGTCCGGCACCCGAGCCGGGTCAGACGAGGTAGTACAACTTCGAGTGCGCCGCGGGCAACGGCGCTTTGGGTTTCAGCTCGGCAAGCTTGCCGTGGGCATAGCGCACGGCTTTGAGCGTCGCCGAGTATTCCTCGTCCTCTTCGGGGAAGACATGGCCTGCGGGGAACCAACTTTCGAACCCGACGTTCGTCAGAACCTCCAGCGTGTCGGGACGCACCCCGGCGAGCAGGATGGTGACGCCGCGCGCGGACTCCTCGCGCAGAAAGTGCTCGATGCGTTCGATGCAGACCACGTCGGGGTGGCGCACTCGCTTGAGGCGCAGCACCGCGAACCTGACGCCGTCGTCCGCGATGCGCCGGCTGATCTCCTGCAGGTACCGGTCCAATTCCGGCGCGGCCCCGAAGAAAAGCTCGCCTTCCAGATCGTAGATCAGGATCGACGGGTCGGCCGGATCGCCCGGAACGCGTTCGCGCACAACGCGTTCCGGTGTGACGATCAGCTCCTTGGCCTTCAGCTTGGCCGCGCGCGGCACGAACAGCAGGATCGAGAGGACTACACCGAGCAGCACCGACTTGTCCAGGTCGATCGCCACCCCGGTGAACGCCGTGACGATCACCAGGCCCGCGTCGTAGCGCGACGCTTTGAGCGTGTAGACCAATCGCTTGAAATCGACCAGCCGCGCGGCCGTGACGAGCAGCAGCCCGGCCAGCGCCGGCTGCGGAACGTACCGCAGCAGCGGCGCGAACAACAGCAGCGCGGCGGCTACCGTTGCGGCCGAGACGATTCCGGAGAACCGCGTCTGTGCACCGGCTTGGAAGTTGATCGCCGATCGCGACAGCGAGCCCGAGCCGGGCAGGCTCTGAAAGAAGCCACCGGTGATATTCGCCAGGCCTTCGGCCATGATCTGCCGGTTGTAGTCGATCGTCTGCTGGGTCTGGTAGGCGATCGCCTTGGCGATCGACAGCGCCTCGATGATGCCGACGAAGGCGATGGCCAAAGCGCCCGCTGACAGCTCCGACAGATGCGGCAACCAGCCGGTGTGGACCTCGGGGATGTGCGGGGCGGGCAGGCTGCGCGGGATTTTGGCCGCCACCGCGACGGCCGTACGACCGTTGCCGCCGGGGGTCGACCACCCCGCGAAATACGCGATGAGCGAGGCGATGATCAGGACGGCGAGCATGTCGATCTGCGGCCACCGGAATCGCTGCACCAGGCGGCGCAGGACCACCGCCAGGGCTACCGCCGCGACGCTCAGCGTCAGGGCGCGGTAATTGATGTGGTCGCCGTGGGTCAAGGTGAGCCAGACTCGGTGCAACACCTGCATGTGACCGTTGCCGTTGTCCCGTACCCCCAGCGCGTTACCCAGCTGCCCGACGGCGAGCAGAAACGCTGCGGCCGCCATGAACCCGATGATCACCGACTCGGAGATGTAGCGCGTCAGGTTGCCGAGCTTGAACAAGCTGATCACGATCTGAAATCCGCCCACCATGACGGCCAACAGAAACAGCCCTTCGAAGAGTTCGGTGCTGTTTTCCGAGTCGATGAAGGCGAGCGCCGTGAACACCAGCAGCGAGATGGCGCTCGTCGGGCCGTTGATCAGGTGCGAGGACGACCCGAAGATCGACGCCACGATCGTCACGACGATCGCCGAGTACACGCCGAACTTGGGATCCACGCCGGCGATCAGGGCATACGCCATCGCCTGGGGAAACGAGATGGCGGCGACGGTGAGGCCCGCGATCACGTCATGGCGGCCTTTCAGCGGGTCGTAATTCAGGGCTTTCAGGGCAAACGCCACGTGGTGCTCGTCTTTCCGCTATGCGCCCGACGCGGCGGCGGGCGGCGCCGAGACCGTGTCGAGGATTCCGTTGGTGCCGAAGAATTGCTCGCGTGCGTCGTTCCAGTCCTTGGCGATGGCGCCGATCCGGAACAGCGACAGGGGCGGCAGCCGATCGGCGTGTCTGGCAAGGATTTCCGCCTTGAACGGCCGGTAGCCGTACTGCGCCGCCTGTTCCTGCGCCGCGTCGGTGAACAAATAGTTGAGGTACGCCTTGGCGTAGGTCGCAGTCTTCGAATCGGCGACGTTGGCGTCGACCCACGCCACCGCGGGCTCGGCGAGGATGCTGACCGGCGGGTAGACGAGCTCCAGTTCGTCCCTGGCGGCGGCGACCTCGCGCAGCGCCTCGTTCTCCCAAGTCAGCTGCACGTCACCGATCTTCGCCAGCGCGAAGCTGTCGGCGGCGCTGCGGGCGCCGGCGTCGGAGACCGCCACATGGTGCAGTAGGGCCCGCAGGTAATCGGCCGCCTGCGCCTGGTTGCCGCCGCGGGTGGTGACCGAGCCCCAAGCGGCGAGGACGCTGAGCTGGCCATTGCCCGAACTGCGCGGGTTGGGCGTTACCACCGCCACGTCCGGCTTGATCAGGTCGGGCCAGTCGTGGATGGCCTTGGGATTGCCCTTCCGGACGACGAAGACGATGGTCGACGTGTACGGCACCGAATTGTTCGGCAGGCGCCGTTGCCAGTTGTCGGCGACGAGGCCCCGCTTGCTCAGCGTCTGGACGTCGCTGATCAGCGCCAGCGACACCACGCTGGCTTTTTGGCTGCCATCGAGAACGCTGCGCAGCTGACGCCCCGACCCACCGTGAGACTCCTTGATGTCCACCGTGATTCCGGTGTGCGCGCGGTATTGCGGGATGAAGGCCTTGTCGATCGCCGCGTACAGCTCCCGCGTCGGGTCGTAGGAGACGTTGAGGATCTGGTTGGACCCGGGAGCCGGAAGGTTTTTGACGACGACGGCCGTGGTGGCCAGGACGATCGCGGCGACACCGATGACATTCAGCCAGCCGATGCGGGGTCGCTCGAATCTCGGACGCGCTTTGAGCATCCCGGCGTCCCTTCACGGCAAGCACCCCAGACGATTCCGTCTGGCACGAACATATTCAAAAAATGTTAACTATCGGGCCACGTGCCGACAGCCATGAGAATCAGCCTGAAGATAAGTGACCGGCCGTCGGGGCCGGCGACGTCGGCGGTGTGGGCGGCCCGTCCCGGTCGCGATCGGTGCGGTGCAGCCATTCCCGCGGCCGCAGCCGCCAGGTGCGCCGGGCGTACTCCAGCTCGGTGTAGGGCCATTGGGTCACGATGCGGCCGGTGGGCGACCGGAAGTAGCTGTCGCACCGCGTCCAGACCGTGCGCTCCAGGTCCGCGGAAAGCCGCTCGTTATAGCGCTTTTCGGCCTCGGGACGCACGTCGACGTAGCCACCCCGGCGCGCCACCCGGCTCACCGCGCTGGCGATCAACCGCGCGCCGGCCTCGAGGATGTAGACGATCGAGTTGCCGCCCTGATTGGTGTTGGGTCCGTAGAGCATGAAGAAATTCGGGAATCCGGCGACGGCCACGCCCAGGTAGGCGCTCGGGTCGACGCCCCAGAGCTCGTGCAGCCGCTGCCCTCCGCGCCCGATGACGTCGATGCCCGACAGATAGCGCGACGCCTCGAATCCGGTGGCCAGCACGATGGCGTCGACATCGACCACGCGACCGGCCGCGGTGGTCACCGACGTCGGGCCGACGCGCTCGACGGGTTCGGTCACCAGTTCGACGTTGTCTAGCTGCAATGCCCGGTAATACTCGTCGCCGAGCAGCACCCGCTTGCAGCGAAAGGGATAGTCGGGCGTGAGCTGGCGGCGCAGCCGCGCATCGGCCACGGTGCGTTCCAGGAACGAGGTGGCTACGTGCGTGCGGGTGGCCACCAGCGGATCGTCGGCGAAGGTGGCGGTGTTGTCGTGCTGGAATTTCCAGATCCTCCAGCGGGCGCGGCGCACCGCCAGGGGGTTGCGCCGAAACCGCGCCAATTCGGTTGCGCTGTATGGCCGGTCGTCCTTGGGCACCATCCAGGGCGGGGTCCGCTGGAACACGGTCACGCTGCGCGCGACCTTCGCCAGTTCGGGTACGACCTGCACGCCGCTGGCGCCGGTCCCGATCACCGCCACGCTCTTGCCGGCCAGTTGGACGCCGTGCTCCCACCGGGCGGTGTGCATCAGCGCGCCGGCGAAGTCGGTCAGGCCCTCGATGTCGGGCAGCCGGGGCGATCCGAACAGCCCGATGGCGCAGACGACGACGTCGGCGGTCAGCGTGGCGGCGCGCCCGGCGCTCTCCACCTGACACTCCCAGGTCCAGCTCGCTGAGTCCCAGCGGACCGAGCGCACCCGGGTGCCGAGCATGAGGTGGCGGCGCAGGTCGAAATCGTCGGCCACCGACTCGAGGTAGGCCAGGATCTCGGGTTGCCGGGCGTACGTTCGGGTCCAATGCTTGTTCGGCGCAAACGAATACGAGTACAGGTGGCTCTGGATGTCGCATGCCGCGCCGGGGTAGGTGTTGCGCCGCCAGGTGCCACCCACGCCGTCGGCGCCCTCGATGATCACCAGGTCGTCGATGCCGGCGCGGCGCAGCGCCACCGCCGCGCCGAGGCCGCCGAAGCCCGCGCCGATGATCACCACCCGGGGGGAATCGCGGCGCCGGGTCGCCGCGCGCAGCCGCCCGATGGCGTAGCGCCGACGGGCCTGCCGGCTCGTCACCGCCGGGCCCCCGCGGCGCGGATCTCGAGCCCGTCCAGGCCGCCTTGCGCCCGCCATGCCGCCAAGATGTCGGCGTACTCGGTCGGCGCGCCGATGAAGAAGCTGCCCTGGCGGGTCTTGGCGTCCGCCTTGCCTTCCCGGTTGTAGTAGCCCGGCGTGCAGGTCGCGGCCCGCTCGGCGGTCGCGGCCGACCGGGCCACCACCATGTCCACCCACGCGGCTTCGGCGCCGGGGGATGCCTCGATCTCGGTGACGCCGCGCTCGAGCGCCCACGCGATGATCCATGCGACGTGGCTCGCCTGCACGTCCAGCAGGTAAGGGAAGTTCACGGTGAGCCCCGCCTGCGCGATGCTCTCGATGAAGCAATTCGGGAAACCATTGGCGCACAACCCCTGAAACGTCCGCACGCCGTCGCGCCACCGCTCGGTCAGCGTCACACCGTCGCGGCCGACCAGCTCGAACCCGGTACGCCGGCAGTAATCGGTGCCCACCTCGAAACCCGTCGCGAAGATCAGGCAGTCGAGTTCATACCCGGCCCCGTCGGCGACCACGCCACCCTCGGTGATGCGGTCCACGCCCCGGCCGCGGGTGTCGACCAGCCTGACGTTGTCCCGGTTGAAAGTCTGCAGATATGCGTCGTGAAAACAGGGCCGCTTGCAGAAGTAGCCGTACCAGGGTTTGAGCGCCTCGGCGGTGGCGCGGTCAGTCACCAGCTCGTCGACCCGCGCCCGGATTTCCTCCATCTTGGCGAAGTCGGCGAGCTCCACGTCCTGAGGCGGCGAGCCCGCCCCGTCGTGGCGCATGACCGGAAGCTTCCGCGTGATGCTCGTCCAGGCGTCGGCGACCAGGTCCTCCTCGGCCCGCCCCCCCGCGGTCAGGATCTGAAAGTTCTCTATCCGCCGGCGCTGCCAGCCCGGCCGCAATGAGTTGGCCCAGTTGGGATCCGTGGACCGATTGGCGCGCACGTCGACCGATGACGGCGTGCGCTGGAAGACGTACAGATGGCCCGCCGCCGCGGCGAGGTGCGGCACGCACTGGATCGCGGTGGCCCCGGTGCCGATGACGCCGACGCGTTTGCCCGCCAGCTGCTGCAGCTTCTCGCCGGTGTAGCCGTAGTCCCACCGGCTGGTATGGAACGCCTTGCCCCGAAAACGGTTTAGGCCCTCGATACCGGGCAGCTTCGGTTTGGCCTGATACCCGTTGGCCATGGAGACGAACCTGGCCCGCATCTCGTCGCCGTGGTTGGTTCGGATGACCCAGCGGGAATCGCCTGGATCCCAACGTATCTCGTGCACATCGGTCTGCAGGCACGCGTCGCGGTAGAGGTCGTAGTGCTCGGCGATACGCCGGCAGTGGGCGAAGATCTCCGGGCCCTTGGCGTACTTTTCGGAGGGAATGTAGCCCAGCTCCTCCAGCAGCGGCAGGTACACGTAGGATTCGACGTCACAGGCGATCCCCGGGTACCGGTTCCAGTACCAGGTGCCGCCGACGTCGGCCGCCCGGTCGATCAGCCGCACGCTTGCCACACCGAGGTCGCGCAGCCGCGCTCCGGTCAACAGCCCACCGAAGCCGGCGCCGATGACCGCCACGTCGACCTCGTCGGTGCGTGGCTCGCGGGTGAAGTTCCCGTCCGCCCACGGGTCCTCGGCGAATCGGGCGAACGCGCCCGCCGTCTCCACATACTGCGCGATCCCCTCGGGCCGCAGCCGCCGCGCCCGCTCTTCGGCGTACTTCTGTCGCAGCGCGTCGACGTCGAACTGCGCGCCCAAGGTCTCGGTCAAAGTCGTGGCTTCCTGCTTGTGCTGCGACTCTATAATCAATCGCTTGATCACATCAAGGGCGGCTTGGCCCGCCGAGTCTGCCGTGGCGGCGCCGGGCCCAGCAGCGTCCCCCTGATCAGCCTCTTGGCCGAGCCGAGTGCCGCGTGGTAATCGTCGGGCGGCAACGTGGCCGCCAGCTCGGTGAGGCCGTAGATCAGCGCATAGACCGCTTCCACCGCGCCGCGGTCGGCGGCATCCCCGGCGATGCCTTCGATGATCTCGCGGAACGCCTGAAAGCCTGTGCTGGTCTCCACCCCGAGCGCGTTGTCGGCGCGGATCGCCCACTCGAAGGCGGCGAGATCGGGATATTCGCGCATCAATCGGCCGGATTCGTCGAGCACCGCTTCGATCCGCTCGATCACCCCGCCGGGCCCCGCGGCCGCCCGGCGCAGCCGCGGCAACGCCACCTCGGTTCGGGCCGCGATCGCCGCCCGGATCAGCTCGGACTTGTTCGGAAAGTAGTTGTACAGGCTGGCGCTGGTGACCTTGGCAGCGCGTGCGATCTCGCGGATGGTGGCCCGTGAGTAGCCCGCCTCGGCCACGCAGCGCATCGCGGAGGTGATGATCCGCGCGCGGGTCTGCTGACCGTCGGCCCCGACGGGGCGGCCCAACGGCGCCGGCGCTGTGGTCACTGCAGCACGCACCGCTTCCCTCCATGCCAGACCTAGTAATCGATCATACGATTATATTTGGCCGCGAGCGGCAGCTGGCCGTGCAGCCGCCGGACGGGACGCACGAGTGAAGACATCACCATGACGCGGGCGCAGCTAGGTCGCCCGGTCGGCGCGAGCGGCGAGGAGACTCGCCGCCGGATCCTCGCGGCGACCATGAGCTGCGTGGCCCGGGTGGGCTACTCACGGGCCACCATCCGCGAGATCGCCCGGGCCGCCGACATGACGAGCGGCAGCCTGTATCACTACTTTCCGAACAAGTCCGCGTTGCTGGACGCGGTCGTTTCCGAAATCGACGAGATCGCGCGCCCACGACTGCGGGCCGCCGCCGCGTCGAACGGTGACGCCGTCGACCGCGTGGTGGCGGTGTTGGACGAGTTCGACCGATTGTTGCGCGAGCACCCCCACCTGGCCGCGTTCGACCGGGTGATGCGCGCCGAGACGACCGCGCGCACACGCGGCCGCCGACCCCGGTATCATGGTCTAAAAGCGTTGCGCGACATCGTCTACGAGATCATCGAGGACGCCCAGGCGCGGGCGGGGCTGCCGGCCGGCACCGACGTGCGCGCCGCGGTCAACGCGATCTACGCCCTGACCCGCGGCCTGACCGAGCAGGCCGCCAGCCTGGCTCCGGCGTCCTACGCGGCCACACTGCGGTCGGCCAAGGAACTGGTCAGGGGAACGCTTTTCGCGCCCCAAGCGAATCGCCCAGCGTCCACAGCGCAACGCCGATCAGTACAAGGTCCTTGAGCAGGAATTGGCCGGGCAGCGCCGACAACACCGGAAGGCCGGCGGCGTGCGTCCCGACCACGTGCGGCGTGGTGAACAAGAAACTCAGCGTGCCCATGAACAGGATCACCGCCAGCGCACTGCCGGCCGCCGACGCGCGGGGCCACAGCGGCCGCAGCGCAATGAGAAGCGCGGCAACGATTTCCATCGTTCCCAGCCCGCGGGCGACGGTGGTGACGCTGAAAACGTGATAGACCCAGCTCATCAACGGGCTGTGTTCGATGAGCACGCGGGATTCCATCTTCACGTACTTGCCGAACCCTATCCATGCCAAGACGACCACCAAGCCGTAGCGGCTGATCAGTTGCCCGTATGAGGTAAAAACCTGCGCCAGGCGATGCGGTGCTGCGGCCCGGGTGTGTTCGATCATCGGCAAACGAGTCCCTTCGGATGGGCATGGGCGCAATTGTTCCTAGGGGACACGGTTTTCAACCGGGATGGGTTCAGCGACCCAATCGCTCGAGGCCGGCGACGATGAGCCGCAACCCGTACGCGAACTCCTCCTCCAGGGGAACGGGCAGCTCGTCGGCGACGGCGACGGTGGCGGGATAGCGCGCCGGATCAAGGGTGTGGAATGCCGCGGTCAACTCGGCATCGTCGTCGGCGGCCGCGGATCTGGAACGTTGGATCGCGAAGCCCAACACATAGCGCGACAGCGTGGCGTAGGCGTGCGCGGCCACCACCGGCGGGAATCCGTTGTCGAGAAGGATCGACAGAATCCGCTCGCGGCGTGCCAGCGCGTTGGGGCCCATCGGCACGTGTCCGATCAACAATGACGCGACGTTGCCGTGGCGGCTCAGCGCGTCGAACATGCGCTGTGCGAAGGAAGTACACGCCTGCTGCCACGGCAGCGCGGTCAGCGCTTCGGCGTCCAGATCGGCCTCGCCGAGCATGCGGTCGACGATCACCGCGACCAATTCCGACCGGTTGGCGAAGTGACGGTACAGCGTGGCAGTGCCCGAACCCAGGCGCTGCGCCAGCGTACGCATGGACAGCCCGTCGGCCCCGTGCTCGTCGACGAGTTCGAGGGCCGCCGCAACGATCCGTTCCAGCGGCAGGGCCGGGCGGCCGCGGGCCCGGTTGGGGCCGGTCACGTCGGGCAAGGTGGACACTCCCGCTTGACGGCTGCCATATTTATGATCACACTGTATCCGTTAATCACAAGCCGGGTCAACGCCCCTGACATCAGGACGTCTAGACATGCTCCTCCCCCTGGCCGCGGAGCCCTTCACCGCGCCGACCGACCGCGACATGCTTCCCTCGGAGCGGCGCGAATTCGTCCGCACCCGTCGCACCTGCGTGTTCGGCTACCGCCGCCGCAACGACGGGCCGGCCATGTCGGTCGTCTACTACATCCCCACCGACACCGGGGAACTGTTGGTATCCACCATGGCCGGCCGCGGCAAGGCCCGTGTCATCGCGCGCGACGGCAAGGTCAGCCTGTGCGTCCTCGACGAGCGGTGGCCCTTCAGCTATCTGCAGGTCTACGCCGACGCGACCGTCGACGACGACCGCGACCTCGTGGTGGACGTCATGATGGCGGTTGCCGGCCGGATGTCGGGCCAACCGCTCGGCGAGGAGGCCCGACCCCACATCGCGGCGATGTCGGAGCGCGAAAGCCGCGTCGTCATCCGCTGCCGGCCGTACGCCACCTAAT
>NZ_LZLL01000212.1:0-4416 GCF_001669335.1 Mycobacterium sp. 1245852.3
ATCCTGGCCGGCATCTACGCCCACATCTTGGGTGTCGAACGCGTCGGAATCGACGACTCCTTCTTCCACCTCGGCGGCGACTCACTCTCGGCAATGCGGCTCGTCTCGGCCGTGAATACCGAACTGGACGCCGACCTCACCGTCCGATCCCTGTTCGAGGCACCCACCGTCGCACAACTCGCGCCCCACGTGCAGGCCGGCGCCGCCCGCACCGACCGCTTGGTGCCCGCCGAACGGCCGGCGCTGGTGCCCTTGTCGTTCGCCCAGTCGCGCTTGTGGTTCATCGACCAGTTCCAGGGCCCATCGCCGGTGTACAACATGGCGGTCGCCCTGAAGCTGAGCGGGCCGGTGGATGCCGAGGTGATGGGCGCCGCCCTAGCCGACGTGGTGGGCCGCCACGAAAGCCTGCGGACCCTGTTCCTCGCGCCCGAAGGCACGCCGCAACAGGCGGTCGTCCCGCCCGAGCGCAGCGAAGTCGGCTGGCAGGTCGTCGACGCCACCCGGTGGCCGGCCTCCTGGCTGGCGGAGGCCACCCACGAGGCGGCACGATACACCTTCGATCTAACCAGCGAATTGCCCTTGCGGGCATGGCTTTTCCACACCGGCGACGATGAACACGTCCTGGTGGCAGTGGTACACCATATCGCCGCGGACGGGTGGTCGCTGGCCCCGCTGGTGCGTGACCTCGGGACGGCCTATGCCAGCCGGTCGTCCGGACGAGCCCCGCAGTGGGCGCCGCTGCCGGTCCAATACGTGGACTACACGCTGTGGCAGCGCGCCCAATTCGGCGACCTCGACGACCCGGACAGCCCCATCGCCGTGCAGCTCGCCTACTGGGAACAAGCCCTAGCCGGGCTACCGGAACGTGTTGAGCTGCCCACCGACCGGCCGTATCCCTTGGTGGCCGATTACCGTGGGGCCGGCCTGGCCGTGCAGTGGCCGGCCGACCTTCAGCAACAGATCGCCGACCTGGCGCAAGCCCACCACGTGACCAGTTTCATGGTCGTGCAGGCCGGCCTTGCCGTGCTGCTGTCCAGCCTGAGCGCGAGTTCCGATGTGGCGGTGGGCTTTCCGATCGCGGGCCGGCGCGACCCGGCCCTGGACGACGTCGTCGGTTTCTTCGTCAACACCCTGGTGCTCCGCGTAGACCTCGGCGGCGATCCCAGCGTCGCCGAACTGTTGGCCAGGGTGCGGCAGCGCAGCCTGGCGGCCTAC
Source organism: Mycobacterium sp. 1245852.3 (assembly GCF_001669335.1). Classification (NCBI taxonomy): domain Bacteria; kingdom Bacillati; phylum Actinomycetota; class Actinomycetes; order Mycobacteriales; family Mycobacteriaceae; genus Mycobacterium; species Mycobacterium sp. 1245852.3. Next base: position 1,216 of record NZ_LZLL01000212.1, read on the forward strand.
GAACATCAGGACGTGCCCTTCGAAGTGCTCGTCGAACGGCTCAACCCCACCCGGGACCTCGCCCATCACCCGCTGGTCCAGGTGATGTTGGCCTGGCAGAACAACCAACCCGTCGACCTGAATCTGGGCGATATACAGGTCACGCCGCTGCCCCTGGAGACCCAGGTCGCCCGGATGGATCTGGTCTTCTCGCTCGCCGAACATTGGGGAGAGGACGGCCGGCCCGCCGGCATCACCGGAACGGTGGAGTTCCGCACCGACGTCTTCGACGCGCCCAGCATCGAGACGATGATCGCCCGACTGCGGCAGGTGCTTTCGGCCATGACCGCCGATCCCGCCCGGGCGCTGTCGACGATCGGCGTCCTCGCCGAGTCGGAGCGCGACCGCCTCGATGCGATCGGCAACCGCGCGGTGTTGACCCAGCCGGTGACCGGTCCGGTGTCCATCCCGGCACTCTTCGACGAACAGGTGACTCACGCGCCCGCGGCGGTGGCGATCACCTGCGGTCGACGGTCGTGGACCTATCGCGAGGTCGATGCGTCGGCTAACCAGTTGGCGCGCATACTGATTGGCCGCGGCGCGGGCCCCGGCCAGCGGGTGGCGGTGGCGATGCCGCGGTCGGCCGGGGCGATCGTGGCGATCCTGGCCGTGCTGAAGACCGGCGCGGCCTACGTACCGATCGACCCGGCGCTACCGTCGGCCCGCATCGAATTCATGCTCACCGATGCCGCACCGATCGCGACGATCAGCACTGCCGAGATCCGCGCGGATCTGCCCCGGTGCGGACCGGTCATCGACATCGACGACCCCGCCGTGCGCGTCCAACCCACCACGGGATTGCCGGCGCCGGCGGCGGACAACGTCGCGTACGTCATTTACACCTCGGGGACCACGGGCGCCCCCAAGGGTGTCGCGGTAACCCACCACAATGTGACCCAACTGTTGCTGTCGCTGGATCCCGAACTGGGTCTGGGGCGGGTGTGGAGCCACTGTCATTCCCTGGCCTTCGATTTCTCCGTATGGGAACTCTTCGGCCCGCTGCTGCGCGGCGGACGCCTCGTCGTCGTCCCCGATCAGGTGGTCCGGTCTCCGGAAGACCTGCGCGCCTTGCTGATTGCCGAAGGTGTCGAGGTGTTGAGCCAGACCCCGTCGGCGGTGGCGGCACTGGCGACCGACGGCCTGGAATCGGTGGCGCTGATCGTCGGCGGCGAACCGTGTTCCGTCGAGGTGATGGATCGGTGGGCGCGCGGACGGGTGATGATCAACCAATACGGCCCGACGGAGACCACCATGTATGCGGCCATGACCGCGCCGCTGACGGCGGATCTCGATGTGGTGCCGATCGGTTCGCCGGTGCCCGGCGCCGCGCTGTTCGTGCTGGACCACTGGTTGCGTCCGGTGCCGCCCGGCGTGGTGGGGGAGTTGTACATCGCGGGCCGTGGGGTTGCCATCGGTTATCTGGGCCGCGCCGGTTTGACGGCATCGCGGTTCGTGGCCTGCCCGTTCGGTGGGCCCGGCGCGCGCATGTATCGCACCGGCGACCTGGTCCGGTGGGGCGCCGACGAGCAGCTCGAGTACCTCGGGCGCGCCGACGAACAGGTCAAGATCCGTGGCTACCGCATCGAGCTCGGTGAAATACACTCCGCGCTCACCGAATTGGACGGCGTCGAGCAGGCCGCGGTGATCGCCCGCGAAGACCACTCCGCGACCGTGCGGCTGGTGGGATATGTCACCGGGACGGCGAACCCGACCGAAGTGCGGTCGCGGCTCGCCGAGCGGTTGCCGGCCTACATGGTGCCGGCCGCCGTCGTGACGCTCGACGCGCTGCCGCTGACCGTCAACGGCAAACTCGATACCCGCGCCCTGCCCGCCCCGGATTACGGCTCGAGCGCCTACCGCGCCCCGGCCGACGCGATCGAGGAGATCCTGGCCGGCATCTACGCCCAGGCCCTCGGGCTTGAGCGGGTCGGCGTGGACGATTCGTTCTTCGACCTGGGCGGCGACAGCATCCTGTCGATGCAGGTGGTCGCCCGGGCCCGCGCCGCCGGCGTAATGTGCCGGCCGCGTGACGTTTTCGTGGAACAGACGGTGTCCCGGCTGGCGCGGGTCGTCACGCTGGTCTCCGCAGCAGTCGATGCGGCCGACGACGGGACGGGGCCGGTGGTGGCCACCCCGATCATGCGGTGGCTGCAGAACATGGACGGCCCCATCGAGCAGTTCAACCAGACGCTGGTGCTGGCGGCGCCGGCGGGCGTGGGTCAGGCCGACGTACCGGTGCTGCTGCAGGCACTGCTGGATCGGCATCCCATGCTGCGGCTCTGCGTCGACGACGACGGCGCGGGCGACTGGTCCCTGCACGTGCCCGAGGTGGGTGCGGTGGACGCCCGCGCCTGCTTGCGGACCGTGGACGTGCTCTCCGATGCGGCGCTCAGCCAGGCGCGGTCCCAACTGAACCCCGGCGCCGGCGTGCTGCTGAGCGCGGTATGGGCCTGCGCGACAAACCAATTGGCTTTGATCGTTAACCACCTGGCCGTCGACGCCGTGTCCTGGCGGACGCTGGTCGAGGACATCAACATCGCCTGGGCACAGCACCACAGCGGCCAGCCGATCGAACTGCCCGCAGGCGGGACCTCGTTCGCCCGGTGGTCGTCGCTGCTGGCCGACCACGCCCGCAGCGCGGCGGTGCTCGACCAGGCAGACGCCTGGCGGCGCATCGAGCAGACACCGGCGCTGTTGCCGGCGGCGCGGCCCGAGGACACCTACGCGACCGCGGGGCAGTTGTCGGCGTCGCTGGACGTCGAGACGACCCGGTCGTTGCTGGGAGAGGTGCCCGCGGCGTTCCACGCCGGGGTGCAGGACATCCTGCTGATCGCCTTCGGGATGGCGATCGCCGAATTCTCCGGCACGACGAACCCCATCGGCATCGACATCGAGGGCCACGGGCGCGGCGAAGAGCTGGGCCCGAACGTCGATCTGTCCCGCACCGTGGGCTGGTTCACCACCAAACACCCGGTGGCCCTGGACATCCCCGGCCTGGACTGGGGACGGGTGAGGGCCGGTGACGCCGCGCTGAGCGCGGTAATCAAGGACGCCAAGGAGCAACTGCGCGCCCTGCCGAACGGTGTGACCTACGGGCTGTTGCGCTACCTGAATCCCGAAGTGGCACTGGCTGGTTCGGATCCGGACATCGGGTTCAACTAT
>NZ_LZLL01000213.1:0-1296 GCF_001669335.1 Mycobacterium sp. 1245852.3
CAGCGCCTTCGGGTCGGTGAGATCGAGATCGGGCACGTACCAGGACAGGAACGCGTCGATGACGTCGCGGTTCAGCATCGGCGCCTCGGCGTTGTCGGTGAACGACGGCAGGGACAGATCCGCGGTGACCGTGGGGTACCACAGCAACTGGAAGCGCAGCGCCGGCCCGCCGTTATCGCGGGCCAACAGCGCGGTCACCGCGGCGAGGTTGCCGCCCGCCGAGTCACCGGCTACGGCGATGGCGTTCGGGTCGCCGCCGAGCTCGGCCGCGTGCTCGCCGACCCATCGCAGGGCCGCCCAGCAGTCGTCCACGCCGGCCGGGAACGGATGCTCGGGGGCCAGCCGGTAGCCGACGGACACCACGATGGCCTCGGCGCCGACGGCGTGCGCGCGGGCCACCGGGTCGTGGGTGTCCAGGTCGCCCAGGCAGAACCCGCCGCCGTGGTAGAAGACGACCACCGGCAGCGGGCGCAGCTCGCTGTCGGGCCGATAGATGCGCACCGGGATGTCGGTGAGCCCGCCGTGGGCGATGGTGCGGTCCTCGATTCGCAGGTCCGGCAGCATCGACGGCGGCACCTTGAGCAGCTTGAGCCGCTTGCGGGCGACCTCGACGCCGTCGGCCTCGCGAAACGTCATCGGATAGGCGTCGAGCAACGCCTTGAACGTCGGGTCGATCCCGGGCCGGGCGATGGTCGGCTCGCTCATGGGTTCACCGTACGCCGCGGGCTCACCCGTGCAGGGCGGTTCGCAGCGCCGCCAGCCCGGCCTCGAGCGCCGCGGTGGCCGCAGGCACCACGCCGGCGTACCCCAGGTAGCCGTGCACCAGCGTCTCGGCGTTGTGCACCTCGACGGCGACACCGGCGGCGGCCAGCAGCTCGCCGTACCGGATGCCGTCGTCACGCAGCGGGTCATAACCGGCGACGGCGATGTAGGCGGGCGCCAGGTTGCGCAGGTCTTTCGCGCGTCCCGGCGCCATGTCCGACGGCGGATTCGACATGTCGACTTCGCCCGCGTACCAACGGGAGAACTCCGCGACGGCCTTGACGTCGAGGATCGGTGCGGTCGCGTTTTCGGCGAACGACGGCAGCGACGCGTCCCACATGGTCGACGGGTACCACAGCAGCTGGAACACGATCGGCGGGGCGCCGTTGTCGCGCGCCCGCTGTGCCACCGCGGCGGAGATGGTGCCACCGGCCGAATCCCCGGCGACGGCGATCCGGGTCGCGTCGCCGTGCAGTTCGGCGGCGTTCTTGGCGACCCAAAGCGTTGCGGCCCAAGCGTCTTCGACGGCGGCGG
>NZ_LZLL01000214.1:0-6258 GCF_001669335.1 Mycobacterium sp. 1245852.3
GACACCGCGTTCGGACGGCTCAGCAGCCGGATCGATCCGGCGTCGACGGGCTCGTTCTGGGAGCTGACCGCCGACAAGAACCTGCGATCCTTCGACGATGTGGTGGCGCGGCTGGGCCGCAATGCCGCGGGTCTTCATGTCCTCGCCGGGGAGCCGGCGTCGGGGCCGCGCCGCGTGCTCGATCCCGCGATCTACCGGGAAGCCGCGCTGCGACTGGACCGCCATTTCACGATCTCCGTCATCGACTGCGGTTCGACCATGGACGCGCCGCTCACCCAGGAGGTCCTGCGCGACCTCGATGCGCTGATCGTGGTGTCCTCCCCCTGGGCCGACGGCGCATCCGCAGCCGCGCGGACCATGGAGTGGCTGGCGGATCAGGGCCTGGCCGCGCTGTTGAGCCACACCATCGTGGTGCTCAACGATTCCGACGGTCATGCCGACAAACGCACCCGCGCGTTGCTCGCCCGCGAATTCACCGACCATGGCCGGCCGGTGATCGAAGTGCCCTTCGATCCCCACCTGCGGCCCGGCGGCGTGATCGACGTGGGTCACGAGATGGCCCCGGCCACGCGGCGCAAATTCCTCGAGATCACCGCGACCATCGCCGGATACTTCGCGGCGCGTCCGCACGGCGGCGCAGACCACGCGGGCATGCCGAACTAAGCCCGCGCCGACGGGTCGGCGATCGCCTCGATCTTCATGACCCGGGCCCCGCGGATCGTCAGCACGATGACGGCGAACAGGCGGCGCTCGCTGAAGGCCAGCAGCACCGGTCCCCCGACGGGGCCGCTGACCAGGGTCACGTCCGGCCACAGGTAGCGCAACAGGTTGGTGGCCACCGCATCTGGCCCGTGGTTGATCTGCTGTGGCGGCGCCGGGTCCGCGAGGATGGTGCCCACGCCCCACACCGTCGGATCCAGGACGGCGGCCAACGCTTCGAGGTCACCGTTGGCGCATGCGGTGATGAACTTCTCGGTCACCAATTGGTGTTCGGCCGATGCGACTTCACTCAATTTCGGTTGTGCCGCATGGAATTTCGTGCGCGCCCTGCGCGCCAGCTGGCGGCAGGTGCCGACCGGGCGGCCCACGGTCTGCGAGATCGAGTCGAACGGGACGCCGAACACGTCGTGCAGCACGAAGGCGACCCGCTCAGCGGGGCTGAGCCTGCGCAGGACTTCGAGCAGGGCGGTGCGGATCTCGTCGTCGAGCGTGACCCGGTCGGCCGGGTCGAAGCGGCCTGGCGCCGGTTGCTCCGCAACCTCTCCGGGCCGTTCGTATCGGGCGCGGGCCGAACGCACCTGGTCCAGGCACAGCCGGCTCGCCACCACGGTCAGCCAGCCCCGGGCGTCCTCGATCTCGCTCACGTCGGCGCGCGAGAATCGCAAAAAGGCCTCTTGCGCAACGTCTTCCGCGTCGCCGATGTCGCCCAGCATCTGGTAGGCGAGGTTGACCAGGTATGGGCGGTGCCGACGCCAGGCCTCGCCGACCTGATCGCCGGTGGACTGCGACTGGTTCATGACTCTTCGACGATCTGCTGGGGCGAAAAGTTACACGTTCTGCCGGGTAACTTTCCCACCTTTTGCCTCGTCGTTTCTCCCAGTGCACAAAGTTCACGGAAAGGATGCTCGTCATGACCATCGTCGTCACCGGTGCGACCGGCAACGTCGGCCGCCCACTCGTCACCGAACTGCTCGCCGCGGGAGCCCGCGTGCGGGCGGTCACCCGGCAACCGGGGCCGGCCGGATTTCCACCCGAGGTGGAGGTGTTCGGCTCGGCCGCCGAGGCGCTACCCGGTGCCTCCGCGGTCTTCCTGAATTCGCGGGCGCTGGGTGTGCAACTCGAAGACGTGGTGGCCCGGTGCGGGCCCGCCGGTGTCAGCAAGCTGGTGGCGTTGTCGGCGATCAACGCCGACGACGACGTCGCCCGGCAGCCGTCCCGGTTCCGCGGCGACCGCAACCGGGAGGTCGAGCGCGTCGCCGTCGACTCCGGTTTGGACTGGGTCAGCCTGCGGCCCACGGTGTTCGCCACCAACTTCGCCGGAATGTGGTCGGCGCAGATCCGCGCCGGCGACGTGGTCGCCGGACCCTACGCCGCGGCATCGGCCGCCCCGATCGTCGAGAGCGACATCGCCGGCGTCGCGGCGCACGCTCTGCTCACCGACCAGCTTGCCGGGCAACGCATCCCGCTGACCGGTCCGCAGGCCTTCACCAACGCCGAGCTGGTCGAGGTCATCGGCGCCGTCCTGGGCCGGCCGCTGCAGTACCTCGAGATCCCCGCCGATGCCGTGCGGCAACGATTCGTCGGGTTGGGCTTCAGCGCCGGATTCGCCGACGCCTACCTCGCCATGCAGGCCGAGACGCTCGACAACCCGGCCCTGGTCACCCACGACGTGGAGAAGATCCTCGGTCGGCCGCCAGTCCCGTTCGCGCACTGGGTTTTCCAACACCGAGCGATGTTCAGCAACGAGAAACAAGGAGTCTGAGATGACCGATCCACGCCCCCCGCGCTACCTCAAGCCCATGAACAAGTTCATGATGGCGGTCCAACGGTTGGGCATCCCGACGGGGCCCGCCATGGTGCTCACCGTGCCCGGCCGCAAGTCGGGCCAACCGCGCCGAACCCCGATGACGCCCTTCAACTTTCGGGGCGGCCTCTACGTCGTGGCCGGTTACCCCGGCGCCGACTGGGCCGCGAATGCGCGGGCGGCCGGCACCGGCACGCTGAGCCGCGGCCGACGGTCACGCCCGGTGCGGATCGTCGAACTCTCCGCCAGCGAGGCGCGACCGGTGCTGCGCGCCTTCCCCACCGAGGTCCCGGTCGGGGTGGCCTTCGCCAAACGTTCGGGCATGGTGCGGGACGGCACCCCCGACGAGTTCGAGGCCCTGGCGGGTCGGTTGGCCGTTTTCCGCTTCGAACCGGCCTAGCCGCGTCACCAGACGATGGCCGCCATGTCGCGGTTGTCCGAGCACACGCTGCGCACCGCGGCCTGGATGTCGGCCGAGGTGATGATCTGCAGATCCTCGACCGTCACCGGTTGACCCGCCCGCTTTTGCGCCACCACCCGGGTGTCGCGGAAACCCTCGGCGCGCTCCACGACGTTGCGGGCGAACCTACCGTTCTGCATGGCGTCGATGCCGTGGCGTCCGCCCGGGGTGGTGTAGTTGCGGATCGTCGTCGCCGCGTCCAGGAACGTTTCTTTGGCGCCATCGTCGAGCAGGCTGGCGCGCGGCGTGGCGTAGCGGTGCGCGATCTCGACGATCTCCGCCGGCGAATAGGACTCGAAACGCAGCTTGCGGTTGAACCGGCCGGCCAAACCCGGGTTCACGGTGAGGAAGGCGTCCACCTGATCTTCGTAGCCCGCCCCGATGAAGCAGAAGTCGAACCGGTGCACTTCCAGCGCCACCAGGAGCTGGTTGACGGCCTCCATGCCGATCATGTCGGGCGTGCCGTCCTGATGGCGCTCGATCAGCGAGTAGAACTCGTCCATGAAAATGATTCGGCCCAGCGACTTTTCGATCAGCTCGTTGGTTTTGGGCCCCGATTCGCCGATGAAGTGGCCGCAGAAATCCGACCGGCGCACCTCGCGGATCTCGGGGTGGCGCACGATTCCCATGCCGGCATAGATCTTGCCCAGCGCCTCGGCGGTGGTCGTCTTACCGGTACCGGGCGGACCCACCAGCAGCATGTGGTTGGTCTGACCCTCCACCGGCAGGCCATGCTCGAGCCGCATCATCCGCACTTCGAGTTGGTCCTCCAGCGCCGCGACCGCTTGCTTGACCGCGGCCAGTCCCACCTGCTTGGCCAGCAGCTTGCGGCCCTCGGCCAACAGCTCGGCGCGCACGTCGGCGGCGGCGGCGTCGTCGAGTTCGTCGCGGCTCTTGGCCGACGAGGCGTCCCATCGATCGGTGCGGCTGTTGATGGTTTCTTCGTCGGTGACCACCAGGTGCAGGTTCGGGTCGGCCAGTGCCTCTTTGGCCGCCTCGGTCAGGACGCCGTTGATGGTGGCCTTGGATAGCCAGATCTGGGCCTTGTCCTCCTCGCGCAGCTGACGGTGCACCATCCCCCGCACATAGGCCAGATCGGCGACCAGCAGCGGAATGTCGGCCGGTCCGATCGACGCGGTCAGCACATCGGCGTCGAAGCGCGACGACGACTGGGTGTGCCCAATCACGTCGACGCGGTCCAGCCAGTCCAGCGCCACCCGGCCCTGCCCGAGATGGGCGGCGGCATGGGCGGCCAGCGCGCAGATCGACGCGGTCACCGCCGACATGACGATGGCCTGGGCGGGCAACTCGTCGGCGGCGGCCAGCAAGACGTCCGGCCAGCGTTGGGTCCGGTACATCAAGAACGTGCGGGCCAGCTGGTGCCACTGATAGTTGGTCCAGGAATCGAGCAGGTCACGGTTGGCCAGCAGCCGGTCCGCCTCGGCGTACTCCCCGGCGATCGTCAACGCGGACGCCAACGCCAGCCCCACCTGTGACGCGTCGGTGACGGTGATGCCGATGTAGGGACCCAGCTGGATCTCGGCGGCCAGCGTCTGCCCGATGCGCGTGGTTTCGCGGTGCAGCCATTCGCTGGTGGCGTAGAGCTGCCGCAACGACGCCAGGTCGTTGTCACCGCACGCGATGCGCCCCAACCAGGCGTCGGCCATCGACGGGTCGGCGTCGGTGGCAGCGACGAACTCCGGCAGCGCCGCCGCCCGGCCCTGCCGGCTCTTGATCGCCATGGCACGATCGAAATGCCTTCGGGCGGTTTGCAAATCACCCATCACAACCCCTCGCGGCACTGCGCTCATCACACCGTGCCTCAAACTCGTGTTTCTGACCTGCTACGTGCCGACCGAGATGCCCACCGGCTCGAGACTGACGTAGCGGTTCTCGGCGCGGAACATGTCCATCTCGACGAGCCAATTCTCTCCTGCTGCACTGACGTTGACCACCGCCGGCCCGAGTTGCTCGATGATCACCTCGAAGCCGTTCCGATGCGCCTCGGAGAGCTGGGCCCCCGCGGGGGCGATGGTGATCACCGTCGCCGGTCGCGGGGTCGGGGAGATCGCCGCCTCGATACCGCCGCCCTCGAGCGCGCCCGCGCCGCCCCCCCGCCGCGGGGCGTACTCGACGACGCTGACGGTGGTCCGCGGTGCGGGACGCGGGCTGTTGACCACGCTGATCTCCGGCATGCGCACGCTGATCCAGCGCGACATGTCGCGGGTGTGCACGCACACCCGTTCGCCGGCGCCGGCGGTCCGGATCACGATCCGCTTGGCGATCGGGTCGTCGGCGGCGACAAACACGCGCGACAGCTCACCGGCGTCGGTGACCGGCACCAGCAGCCGGTCGCCGTTGCTGAGCTTGCCGATCAGCACGCCCGATGGTCCGATCTCGGTGATCAGCTCGGCCGGCAACGGGCTGCGCCGCAATCCACGCAGGTGCGGACGGGGGCCACACATGTTGGCGGCCGCCGCGGCGGCCTGCTCGCCGTTGAGCCGGCGCAGGATGACGCTGGGCGGCGTCGGTGCCGGCGTGGGTGTGCGCACGGTGATGGTGGCGGTGCACGTGGCGTCCGGGAAGACGGTCACGTTCTGGATGACCTCGTCGGCGCGCAGCGTCCACGCCTGCGAGAGGTTGCGTGACGTGATCGCCTCGGCCGGATACGCATAGGTGGTCATCCAACCCGCTTCTCCGCGTATGGCTTTCCATCGCTGCACGGTTCCCGACACCGCGTCCCACCCCAGCCGGCGGTCGAGCTCGACGAGGTCGGTGGCGGTGGCCACCTTGGCGCGCAGCCCCTGGCAACGCAGCAGTCCGGCAATGCGTTGTGCGACCGAAATGGCCGCCGCGCCAACGGTCGTGCGCCAGAACAGGGCTTGGGCGTTGTCGATCACCGCCAGCCGCATGATCAGCCACGTCTCACGCCGGCCCGCGTAGGGCGGGGTTCCGATCTCGGAGTCGTAGACACGCGGAAAGTCCCCGATAGTGCCGTGCCGGGAGCCGATGGTGACCACGCTGATCGAATCGAGCTGCAGGCCAAGCGCCTGGTGCAGCATCGGCACCAATTCGACGATGTCCAACACGTTTTCGGTCTCGACGCTCACCGAGCCGGTCACCCTGGTGGCTCGGTGACCTCTGCCCAGCAACTGCACCGCGACGACGGCGACACCGTCTTGGACGCGGACGCCGCCACCGGATCGGTTGTTGGCCACGGTGATCGGGGCCGTCCAGTCGATCGGGCGCCGGCCCCGCCGCCACAACACCGCCC
>NZ_LZLL01000215.1:0-5438 GCF_001669335.1 Mycobacterium sp. 1245852.3
CGCCCTGGCGAGCGGCGCCGGCATGGCCCACGCGGACCCGAACGTCGATCCCCGCCCCCAGCCGCCGGGCATGGACGACGTCTACAATCCGTTTCCCACCACCTGGATCAATCCGTCCAATGAAGGCCAGCCCGTGAACGATACGGGCGACATCGGAATGATCTGCGAAAATCTTCTGGTCCGCTGCCAGTAAGGCTCGTCGGCGGGCACTAAGTTAGCGACGTCAGGGCGCGGTCGAGCAGCCTCGGCAAAATCGTTGCCATCGCTTCCAATTCGGCTCGCGGCGCCGCCCGGCGGCGATTGTGCTTGACGATCAACGACCAGGTCGCCGTCGATTTGAAACACGCCAGCGCCGTGAACCACGCCAAATCGGTTATCTCGCAACCTAACTCGGATGCATAGAGCTCGGTGAGTTCGTCGATCGGCGGCACCATACCGTCGGGTGCGTCGACCCGCCGGTAGGTGTCCGGGTCGCAGTTGATCAGAAACCAGCCCGCATCGATGCGCGGATCGCCGATCGACCAGATCTCCCAGTCGATGATCGCGTTGACCCGCGCCCCGGCCGCGAGCAGGTTGCCCAGCCGGAAGTCGCCGTGCACCACACGCGGCGCTATCGCACGCGGCGCGCAATCGAGCAGCGCGTCATACACTTTCGGCCAGTCGGGGGCCAGCGCCGGGTCGACGGTCCGCAGCGTGTCGGACCACCGGTGGACTTCGGCGACCGGGTCGACCACGCGCTCATCGCCCAGCCCGAGGTCCGCCGGCGCGAGCCTGTGCAGCGCGGCCATCGCGCGGCACGCGTTCCGGTATCGATCGCTCAGCCCGCCGACATGCGGGCAGCCGTCGAACAACGGTTCCACACAATCGCCTTCGACATGGCTCATCACATACAGCGGCGGTGTGCCGGGCGGGTCCCCCGCATCTCCCCACAGCACCTCCGGGACCGGAACGTGAGTTGTCTTGAGCGCCTTGATGATGCGGGCCTGGCGGAGCACGTCGCGATGCGCGACGGGTGCGACGCCCGGCGGAGCCACCTTGATCACCACCCGCCGGCCATCCCTGCTGCCCGCGAAGGTGAGGCTGGAGGCGCCGCCGGCTAGCGGGGCGACGTCGGTGACGCCCGCGCCGTCGAGTCGGCGGCGCAGCTCGGTCGGATCGAGCTCGGCTCGGCTCATCCCGTCAGCGGGCCGGTCCTCGTCCAGCCGACCTCGGCGAGGAAGGGCTGGGTGTGCGCGATGCGCCCGGTCAGGGTCTTCGGATCGCCGGTGCAGAGCCGCAAGGCCGTCTCGGTGATCAACGCGATGTCCTCGGTGTCGGTCTTGGCCAGGTCGAGCGTGCCGGCGCCCGGCGTGGCCACGGGATTGGACGGGGCGGCGGCGTTGACCGCGATTCCGTCGTCGTACAGCTCGGCCGCAAGGCTTTTCGTCAATCGGTTGAGGGCGGCCTTGGCCGTGCCGTAGATGCCGAAGCCCGCCGTGCGGTCGAACTCGGAGAACGGCGGCCCGGGTGGCAGGTCACCGCCGACCGAGGTCAGGTTCAGGATCCAGCCGCGTCCGCGCTCGCGCATCGCGGGTATCGCCAGCTGACACAGATGCAGGGGCCCGAGCACATGCATCTCCATCATCAGCCGCGCTCGCCGCTCGGGAAACCCGTCGAGGGGCCGCAGGAAGGTCACCGCCGCGTTGTTGACCAGGATGTCGGGTGCGCCGACCGCGCCGGCCACCTCGGCGAAAAGCCGTTCACGGTCTTCGGTCTGGGACAGATCCGCCTGGACCGCAATGGCTTTCCCGCCCGCGGCGACGATCTCGTCGCGGGTCTGGCTCAGCGACCCCTGATACTTGGGGTCGGGGTCCATCGTGCGGGCGGTCAGGGCCACCGTGGCCCCGTGCTCGGCCAGCCGTGTGGCGATCGCCCTGCCCAGGCCCCGGCTGCTGCCGGTGACCAGGGCCACCATCCCGTCGCACCGCTGCGCGCTCATCGTCGTCCTCCTCGGCCTGCCGGCCCTGCGGAAATGGCTTCTCCGTATCAGAGAATGCCATTATCGCCGGCGGAGGGGAAGCATTCGGCGTCGCGCGTCCAGGGAGTAGCTGCCGCCGCCGGTGAAGACCAGCAGGAAAAACGCGAAGCAGAACAGAACGGCCAACGCGCCCCCGTTGCCGGCCGGCGGATCGGCGACCGGCCACAGCGCCTGGGGTTGGTGGACCGAGAAGTAGGCGACCGCCATCTGCCCCGAGGCGACGAACGCGGCGGCGCGGGTGAACAACCCGGCGGCCACCAGCAGGCCCGCGACGATCTCGATCAGTGCGGCATACCAGCCGGGCCAGGATCCGAACTCGACGACAACCGGCGAGCGGACGGGCCAATTGAACAGGCTGCGCGAACCGTACGCGGCGAAGAGCAAACCGTAGACGAGGCGAAACAGGCTCAGCACCCCCGGAGCGTGCCGGGCCAGGCGAGCGTCGAGACCATTCCTCACGAGGGACAGGCTACGGTCGCCGCCCAGGCGAGCAGGCGCCGCCACAGCCGATGCCGGCTCGACGCCATGTTGTGGCAGTGCGCGCTGCCGGCCACCACCAGGGTGGTGATGTCCGGGCTGCTCCGGTACGGCCCGGCCTCGGCGCGCGGGTCCGGCGAGACGTCGACGACGCCGTAGCCGACCAGCACCGGGACGTCGATGCGCGCCGCATGCTCGGCGACGATGCCGGGGACCATCGCCGTGCCGAACACGCGCGGTACCACCGACTTGGCGGCGCTGGCGTCGGCCGCGACGACGTCGGCGGGAACGTCGGGGAGATGGAACCAACTCTGCAGGTACTCGCGTGGCCCCTCGAAATACGGCCTGTCGAGCGCGGACAGTATTTCGGCGGCCGCCTCGGCGCGGCCTTGCGGCGTGGCGCAACGCGCGATGAACGCCGCGTCCAGGTTCAACGGCGCGACGTGCTGGTTGGTGCAACCCAGCACCGCCAGCCCGGCATAGCCGGGAAACAGCGCTTGCTGGGTGATGGCCAGGTACCCGCCCAGCGAATGCCCGACCGCGATCGCCGGCGCCTCGATGCCGATGGTGTCCGGCAACGCGCTGACGGCTCGCGCCAGCGCGCCGGCGATATCGCTGAAGCCGAAATCGCCTGTGGGCTGCGAGCTTTCGCCGGTCCCCAGCGGGTCGATGGTCACGACGGCGTAGCCGTTCTCGGTGGCGAAGCCGGCGAAGCTGTACCCGTGGTGGCCGGGAATGGTGAGGTCCCAGTAGTCGCGGCTGTAGGTGCCGCCCGGCAGACATACCAGCAGCGCGGCCGCGTCGGCGACGTCGCGCGCGGGGTAGTACGTCGCCGCCAGCGACGCCGGCTGCCCGGCCACCTCGCCGACATCGAACGTCAATGAGCGCGGGGTGCGGGTCATACGGCGTAATCCTTGGAGGTAAACACGTACCTGGACAGGGGTATGCAAGGAGGCGTTTTGACCTATCTCTTTCTCCTCGGCGCCATATTCGCAGAGGTGATAGCGACCAGCCTGCTCAAGAGCACCGACGGTTTCAGCCGGCTGTGGCCGACCGTCGTGTGCCTTACCGGTTATGCCGTCTCCTTCGCGCTGCTGGCGGTGTCGATCTCGCGCGGCATGCAGACCGACGTCGCCTACGCGCTGTGGTCGGCCATCGGTACGGCCCTGATCGTGCTGATCGCGGTGCTGTTCTTGGGTTCGCCGATATCGCTGACGAAGGTCGCCGGTGTCGGGCTGATCATCGCCGGGGTGGTCACGCTGAATCTGGCCGGCGCGCACTGACCGCGGGGCCATTTCGTCGCCGGCAGGTGGACTCCCGTTCACGTTTCCGACCTCTATTGCGGGCCTGGTGTGCAAATATCGCTGCAAGACTGACGGTCTGTCGCCACCGGGCATTGCAGCGGCCCGGGGCGGTGCTGCCCGCCACCCCCTAGCGAGTAGGACTCACCATGACCGATGTCGATCAGACGCCCTCCGATGGCCTGTCCCCCGGCAACCCCACCCGGGCCGACCTGATCGAGCACTCGCGCACCGGGATGAGCGCGGCCGCACTCCAGCGCGCGATCAACGACCACCTGCGCTATTCGATCGGGCGTCCGGCGGCGGCCCTGCGCCCCGAGCACTACTACCGCGCGCTCGCCCTGGCGGTCCGTGATCGCATGCAGGACCGCCGGGTGGCCTCGACGCAGACCTCGCTGGACCTCGGTCGCAAGGTGACCTGCTACCTGTCGGCCGAGTTCTTGATGGGCCCGCAATTGGGCAACAACCTGCTGAATCTCCAGATGGAGCGGGCGGCTCGCGAGGCGCTGGCGGCGATGGGCCAAAACCTCGACACGGTGCTGGCCTGCGAGGAGGAACCCGGGCTCGGCAACGGCGGCCTCGGCAGGCTGGCCGCGTGCTACCTGGACTCGCTGGCCACCCTGGAGCGCCCGGCGATCGGCTACGGCATCCGCTACGAATTCGGCATCTTCGACCAGGAAATCCACGACGGCTGGCAGGTCGAGCAGACCGACAACTGGCTGGACAACGGAAACCCCTGGGAGATCGCCAAACCCGACGTCAGCTTCCTGGTGAAGTGGGGCGGCTACGCCGAGCACTACACCGACCCAGATAAGGGGGCCGGCCACGACCGGGTCCGCTGGGTGCCGGGCCGGTTGCTCAAAGGCACCGCGTATGACACGCCGATCCAGGGCTACGGCGTCAACACCTGCAACGTGCTGACGCTGTGGAGCGCGCGCGCCGTCAAATCGTTTGCCCTGGAGGCCTTCAACACCGGCGACTACTACAAGGCGGTGGAGGACGAGGTCACATCCGAGACCGTTACCAAGGTGCTCTACCCCAACGACGAACCCGAGGCCGGCAAGCGGCTGCGCCTGCTGCAGCAGTACTTCTTCGTGTCCTGCTCGCTGCAACACGTGCTGCACATCATGGACGATCTCGCCGACGTGTCCGTCAAGGAGCTTCCGCAGCGGTTTGCCCTGCAGCTCAACGACACTCACCCGTCCATCGGGGTCGCCGAGCTGATGCGGCTGCTCGTCGACGAGCGCGAGCTGGACTGGGACGCGGCGTGGGACATCACCGTCGCGACGTTCGGATACACCAACCACACCCTGCTGCCCGAGGCGCTGGAAACCTGGCCGCTGGAGATGTTCGCCGAGTCGCTGCCGCGCCACCTCGAGATCATCTACGAGATCAACCGCCGGTTCCTCGACGAGGTGCGCGCCCGCTTCCCCGGCGACGAGGACCGGGTCGCCCGGATGTCGTTGATCGGGGAGAACGGCGGCAAGAATGTCCGGATGGCGCACCTGGCCACCGTCGGCAGCCACGCCGTCAACGGCGTCGCCGCCCTCCATTCGGAACTGCTGAAAAGCAGTGTGCTGAAGGACTTTTACGAGATGTGGCCGGAACGGTTCAGCAACAAGACGAACGGCGTGACACCGCGC
>NZ_LZLL01000216.1:0-818 GCF_001669335.1 Mycobacterium sp. 1245852.3
CGCGACGTAATTGCAGTACCCGAAGTCCCGGCAGCGCTGGTCACATACGCAAGTATGACGCTTTGTAGTTGTTGAACTCCACCCGGGGCGGCAATTGAGGTCTGGCGCGTCGCGCTCGCGCCCGTCGCTCTCGACGGTTGGGGCCGGTGTGGTGCTCGTGGGACCATCGGCCCGTGGCTTCGTCATCGCACGCTTCGCCGTCCCCGGCCGCGCCGTCCGGCGCGCCGGCGCCGTCGTGGCCGCAGGTCCTGTCGCGTCTGACGGGCGGTGAGGACCTGTCCCGCGGGCAGGCCGCCTGGGCCATGGACCAGATCATGGCCGGCGACGCCAGCCCGGCCCAGATCGCGGCCTTCGCGGTGGCGATGCAGGTAAAGGTTCCCACCTCGGCCGAAGTCATCGAGCTGGCCGACGTCATGCTCGACCACGCGTTGCCGATGCCCGCCATCCGCGACGACACCGTCGACATCGTGGGAACCGGTGGTGACGGCGTCAACACCGTGAACCTGTCCACCATGGCGGCGATCGTCGCCGCGGCCGCCGGGGTGCCGGTGGTCAAACACGGCAACCGGGCGTCATCGTCGCTGTCCGGCGGCGCCGACACGCTCGAGGCGCTCGGCGTCCGGATCGACTTGGGGCCCGACGAGGTCGCGCGCAGCCTCGCCGAGGTGGGCATCGGGTTCTGCTTCGCGCCGCTGTTTCATCCGTCCTACCGGCACACCTCCGCGGTGCGCCGCGAGATCGGCGTGCCGACGGTGTTCAATCTCCTTGGGCCGCTTACCAATCCGGCGCGGCCGCGGGCGGGCTTGATCGGCTGCGCG
>NZ_LZLL01000217.1:0-3675 GCF_001669335.1 Mycobacterium sp. 1245852.3
CAGGTCGTGGTGATGTTCTTGATCCTGGGCTCGGTCGCGGCCACCACGGTGGTCGTCGGGATGGGCATCGTGCGGCTGGTGTTCACCCGCGACCACCGGCTGCTGCCGCTGGCGCGGCGGCCCGAGAGCGCCCGATGAGAACCATGCTCTGCGGCGCCCGCCACCCCATCACCCCAGCGCGGGCCCGGTTACACACTGGCCGTAATCTGTAAACAAGGCCAATTCAACGACGAACGAGGTGGGCTCAATGACAGTCTCCGAGCAAGCCGACGCCGGGGCGGCCGACGCCAACGCCCCGGAGCTGGTGGCCTACGAAACCCTCGATGAGGGCCGCATCGCCCGGATCTGGCTGAACCGGCCCGATGCCCACAACGCGCAGAGTCGCGGCCTGCTGGTCCAGCTCGACGAGGCGTTCGGCCGCGCCGAGGCCGACGACACGGTTCGCGTGGTGATCCTGGCGGCCCGGGGCAGGAACTTCTCCGCCGGCCACGACCTGGGTTCCGAGCAGGCACTGGCCGAGCGCGCGCCGGGGCCGGGGCAGCACCCGAGCTTCCGTTCGCGCGGGGCCACCCTCGAGCCGATCATGGAGAAGCTGTACCACCAGGAGTGGCACTATTTCTTCGAAAACACCTGCCGCTGGCGGGATCTGCGAAAGATCACCATCGCCCAGGTTCAGGGCAACGCGATCTCGGCCGGTTTGATGCTGATCTGGGCGTGCGATCTGATCGTCGCGGCCGACAACGCGAAGTTCAGCGACGTCGTCGCTGTCCGGCTGGGTATGCCTGGTGTCGAATACTACGCCCACCCTTGGGAGTTCGGTCCGCGCAAGGCCAAAGAGCTGCTGCTGACCGGTGATTCGATCGACGCGGACGAGGCGCACCGGCTGGGCATGGTCTCGAAGGTCTTCCCGGTCGACGAATTAGAGGAGAAGACACTGGCTTTCGCGCGACGCATCGCCGAGCGGCCCACGATGGCGTCGTTGCTCATCAAGGATTCGGTCAATGCCGCCTCCGACGCGATGGGCTACACCGAGGCGCTGCGGCACGCGTTCCACGTGCACCTGTTGGGGCATGCACACTGGGCGGCGTTCAACGAGAACCGGTGGCCGGTTGGTCAACCGCCGCACGTCGAGGATTGGCGTGACGCGAAGCCGACGAAGGTGGCCCGCCGCGATACGCCGTAGCGTCGCGCCGCCGAGCCGTAACGAGACCGGGGGTAGCGATATTCACCCCGAGGGGACATGCTTCTATAGCTAGAACCTGTTCCAGTTCGAGAGGGCCTCGCGTGCAGCTATCTTTCCAAGACCGGACGTATCTGATCACCGGCGGCGGCAGCGGAATCGGCAAGGGCGTGGCCGCAGGCCTGGTTTCGGCCGGGGCCTCCGTGATGATCGTCGGCCGCAACCCGGACCGGCTGGCGGGCGCCGTCGAGGAAATCGAGCCGCTGGCCGTCGACGGCGGCGCCATCCGCTACGAGCCCACCGACGTCACCAACGAGGACGAGGTGGCCCGCGCGGTCGACGCCGCCACGGCGTGGCACGGCCGCCTGCACGGGGCGGTGCACTGCGCCGGTGGCTCGCTGACCGTCGGGCCGATCACCCACACCGACTCCGAGGCGTGGCGAAACACCGTCGACCTCAACATCAACGGCACCATGTACGTGCTCAAGCACGTCGGGCGCGAATTGGTGCGCGGTGGCGGCGGCTCGTTCATCGGGATCTCCTCGATCGCGGCCAGCAACACCCACCGCTGGTTCGGGCCCTACGGGGTCACCAAGTCGGCCATCGACCACATGATGATGCTGGCCGCCGACGAACTCGGAGAGTCGTGGGTGCGGGTCAACAGCATCCGCCCCGGCCTGATCCGCACCGATCTTGTTGACGCAAGCGTGATTCAGTCGCCGGAGATCAGCGCGGACTACGCGCTGTGCACGCCGCTGCCGCGGGTGGGCGAGGTCGAAGACGTCGCCAACCTGGCGATGTTCCTGCTCAGCGACGCGGCCGCCTGGATCACCGGCCAGTGCATCAACGTCGACGGCGGCCACATCTTGCGCCGCGGCCCCGACTACTCCTCGATGATGGTGCAGATGTTCGGCCAGGACGCGCTGCGCGGAGTGGTCTGAGCCGGGAGAATCGCATGAAAAGGCTTGAGGGCAAGAGGATCCTGGTGACCGGCGCCGCGTCGGGCATCGGGCAGGCCACCGCGCTGCGCTTGCTGGACGAGGGCGCCGCCGTCGCGGCCTCCGACGTCGCCGCCGACGGCCTGGACAACACCCGGGCGCGGGCCGACGAGGCCGGCACCGCCGACCGGCTGACCACCCTGCCGATGGACGTGGGCAGCGAGGAGTCCGTGATCGACGGGGTGCGCGTGGCCGTCGAGCAGCTGGGTGGCCTCGACTCGCTCGTCAACGCCGCGGGCATCCTGCGGGCCGCGCACACCCACGAAACCAGCCTCGAGCTGTGGAATCGGATCGTCGGCGTGAACCTGACCGGGACCTTCCTGGTGGTCCGCGAAGCGCTGCCGTCCCTGCTGGCCAACTCCCGCAGCGCGGTCGTCAACTTCAGCTCCACGTCGGCCTCGTTCGCCCACCCCTACATGGCCGCCTACGCCGCGAGCAAGGGCGGCATCCAGGCCTTCACCCACTCGCTGGCGCTGGAATACGCGCGCGACGGCCTGCGCGCGGTATGCGTGGCGCCGGGCAGCATCAAGTCCGGAATCACCGACGCCACCGGCGGATATATCCCCAAAGACGCTGACTGGTCGCTGTTTTCGAGGCTGATGCCGGTGCTGCCCACCTCCGTCGAATCCAGCGGCACCGGGATGGCCGAGCCCACGGCCGTCGCCGGGGTGATCGCCATGCTGGTGTCCGACGACGGCGCGTTCATCACCGGCACCGAGATCCGCATCGATGGCGGCACGCATGCGTGATGGCGGCGACCCGCCGCGCCCGGCTCCGCCGCGCTTGCGATCACCGCGCAGCCTGATGGCGGCGACCCGCCGCGCCCGGCTCCGCCGCGCTTGCGATCACCGCGCAGCCTGATGGCGGCGACCCGCCGCGCCCGGCTCCGCCGCGCTTGCGATCACCGCGCAGCGTGATGGCTAGTTGACGCAGGGCACGCCGCCGCCATCGATCGGCTTGCCCTGATCGGGCGTCGGGTAGGTCGTGGTCGTGCCGTTGTAGTAGTAGCTCTTGGCCTTGGTCGACGTGGTGCTCGAGCTGGTGCTCGTCGTGTCGTCCATCTGCGTCTCGTCGGGGGTGGGCATCGTGAAATTGGTGTCCACGGTCAGGCGGATGTGTCCGGGCTGCACCCTGGGGCTGGGCTGCTTCGGCGCGTCCACGCCGAGCAGGTTGGCCAGGTTGAGCGCATCGGTTTGCGCGCCGGCGCCGTACTCGACCGTCGTGGAGGTTGGGTCGCCGGATTCGCGGTCGCGGACCTGACCCGGGGTGTAGCCCTTCTTTTTCAGCGCGCGGGATACCTCGGTGGCCAGACCGCTCATGCTGCCGGCGTTGACCACGTCGACGACCGTGGTGGGATCCGGCTTCACGGCGGTGGTGCTCGGCGCGGTCGTCGTCGTGTCGGCCCCGATCGCCGCCGCCACCTCCGCCTTGATCGCCGCCGGGTCGACGATGTTGACGTCCTGGCCGTCGATGTTGTCGTAACGCACCACCGGCAGC
>NZ_LZLL01000218.1:0-743 GCF_001669335.1 Mycobacterium sp. 1245852.3
ACGCGATAGGACAGATCGCCAATCCCTTTGGGCCAGGCGGGGGCGACGTCGTGCGCCAGCCGGGTCACGTGCTCGATCACGATGGCCTCGCGGCCGTTGACCACCCCCGCGGCGCGCGTGCGCACCGCGCCGCAGGTGCCCGCTCTTATCGTGCCGAAGGCGACCTCGATGTCCCGGTCCGTCAGCTCACGGTCGAGCGAACCGCGTATCTCCTCCACCTCGACACCGAGTCCCGCCGCCATGAGGTAAATCGGTGCTTGCCAAGCTAATTCGATGAAGCCGGGGGTCTTGAGCATCGGCTCGAACTCGAGCGGCCGGCCAAAGCCCATCCCATCCATCATCACGTCGGCGACCGGGTAGTGGTCGTTCAACGCGACCTCGCTGGCCGTGATCCGGCGGATGTTCTTGGACTGCGTGGTCAACAGCAACGCGAGCTGATCGGAGGCGAAGCCGGGAAAGATGCCCGACGCGTAGAACGACGCCCGACCCGCTTTGGCCGCGCCGTCCAATTCATCGCGCCAGTTGGGCGCGAAGTAGGACGGCGGGTATACCAGGCTGGTCGACGACGTCGATACCACGTTGATGCCGGCCGACAGCAGACGCACATAGTCGGGGACCGCCGCGCCGTCGCGTTCGGGACCGCTGGCCGCATACACCACACAGTGGGGCCGACACGCGATCAGCGCGTCGGCGTCGTCGGTGGCCAACACTCCCAGCGGCGCCCCGCCGGCCAGCTCGCCGGC
>NZ_LZLL01000219.1:0-1095 GCF_001669335.1 Mycobacterium sp. 1245852.3
GCGCTGCAAATGGCCAGCCCGCCGAGGCGCCGGTGCTGGTGCTCAAGGGGGCGCCCGAGGTCATCCTGCCGCGCTGCAAATTCGCCGACCCGGACGCCGACCTCGAGCGGGCCGAGGCGGTGGTGCACGGCCTCGCCGAGCAGGGGCTGCGGGTGCTCGCCGTGGCGCAGCGCGGCTGGAAGCACGAGACCGACGACGACGACACCGAC
The DNA here is from genome assembly GCF_001669335.1 of Mycobacterium sp. 1245852.3. Taxonomy (NCBI): domain Bacteria; kingdom Bacillati; phylum Actinomycetota; class Actinomycetes; order Mycobacteriales; family Mycobacteriaceae; genus Mycobacterium; species Mycobacterium sp. 1245852.3. The sequence goes on from NZ_LZLL01000219.1 coordinate 210, forward strand.
GCCGACGCCGTGGACGCCGCGGCGAAGAACCTCGAGTTGCTCGGCTACGTCGGGCTGGCCGACACCGCCCGGGCGTCGGCGCGCCCGCTGATCGAGGCGCTGGTGGACGCCGACCGCGACGTGGTGCTGATCACCGGCGACCACCCCGTGACGGCGCGCGCGATCGCCCGGCAGTTGGGCCTGCCCGAGGGCGCCAGGGTGGTCACCGGCGCCGAACTCGCCGGCCTCGACGAGGACGCCTGCGCCAAGCTGGTAGCCGACGTGCAGGTGTTCGCCCGTGTCAGCCCCGAGCAGAAGGTGCAGATCGTGGCCGCCCTGCAGCGCTGCGGCCGGGTGACGGCGATGGTCGGCGACGGCGCCAACGACGCCGCCGCCATCCGGATGGCCGACGTCGGTATCGGGGTGAGCGGTCGCGGTTCGTCGGCCGCGCGCGGCGCCGCCGACATCGTGTTGACCGACGAGGATCTGGGCGTATTGATGGACGCCCTGGTCGAGGGCCGCAGCATGTGGGCGATCGCGCGCGCCGTCACGGGGTGGTCGCCGGTGATCAGCACCACGTCGCGGTCGGCGTCCACCAGCGCCTCGATCAGCGGGCGCGCCGACGCCCGGGCGGTGTCGGCCAGCCCGACGTAGCCGAGCAACTCGAGGTTCTTCGCCGCGGCGTCCACGGCGTCGGCGTCGGTGTCGTCGTCGTCGGTCTCGTGCTTCCAGCCGCGCTGCGCCACGGCGAGCACCCGCAGCCCCTGCTCGGCGAGGCCGTGCACCACCGCCTCGGCCCGCTCGAGGTCGGCGTCCGGGTCGGCGAATTTGCAGCGCGGCAGGATGACCTCGGGCGCCCCCTTGAGCACCAGCACCGGCGCCTCGGCGGGCTGGCCATTTGCAGCGC
>NZ_LZLL01000220.1:0-1332 GCF_001669335.1 Mycobacterium sp. 1245852.3
GCCGGCGCAAAACAGTGCCCGCTCCCCCAATTCTGCGCAGGCCGCGCTGATCATTTCGGCCGTGAAGGCCGGAGATTCGACCGGTATGCTGCCGAAGGCGAAGCAAATGGGCGGTGCCCCCGCGGCTATCCAGTCCCGCGCCTCGTCGTCGGCGTCTGTGGAGAGGTTCATCGCCAGCGCACCCACAAAGGGCCGTCGGCCATTCCACTTCTTCCATTCGGCGGCCAACCCCGGGAAACAAAAGTCATCGTAGGCCTGGATTTCCAGCGAATGGCGCTCGGCGATTCGCCGGTGCGTAGGGCTTGTCGACTTGGGCAGACCTAGCTCACGGCGATGTGCGTCCTCGAAGCCCTTGTTCATGCGCCAAGACAGCCACTTGGATACCTTCATCGCGAAGCGCGCGATGGGTCCGGGCAATAGCGGGATCAACCGTCCGTTGGGCCGTACCGGGTAGTAGTGCAGGGTGACCAGCGGAATGCCGTAGTGCTCGGCGACATTGGCTGCGGCCTGCTCGCACGGAATGGTGGTGAACAGCAGATCGGCTCCGTCCGCCAGCGATGTCAACGTCGCGCACACCTCCGTCCAGCACTGGATCGATAGCGCCGACACCTGGAGCCCGAACCTGATCAGATCTCGAATCCTCCAGAAGCTCCGAAAAAAACATGTCCAGAATCTGCGCTGTGCGGCCATGTACGCACGGGTGTCCGTGCCGTAAGCAACCGCCGCGAGCCCGGCCGATTCGACGAACGGAATCAAGTCGGGCGGGACCGCGATGCACACGTCGTGCCCTCGGCGCTGCAGCTCACGGCCGACTACAACCGACGGCTCGATATCGCCTCGAGTCCCGTAGCTCGCCAACACAAATCTCATTGCGGATCTCAAACTTTCGGTTGTCGCGCCGCCCGGCGACGTATCGTTCCCGAACCGAGCCAAATGCCGACGACGCGGGTCGACGTACCCACGGCCGGCCACAGCCCCGGTGCCCACATCTCCGGTAGAGCCAGAGCCTAGACATGGCTCCGCGGCGACGGCAGGTTTCGGCGTCCGCCGCCCACATTGCCAACGGGTTCCGTGAGTCAGCGCAACTCGCTGAACTAGCACTGGGTGTCCGGTTATGCTGCGGTCGTCTGGGCCGAGGGCGTGGGCCGCCGCTTGCAATCCGACGATGCGCCAGGGAATCGAACAGTCATGACCGCGATGAAGTTTGTGCTGGCAAATTGGGGAACGCGTGGCGAGGTCGAGCCGTACCTAACGATCGGCCGTGAATTGGTTCGCCGCGGGCATGACGTGAGTATGGCCGTCGCTCCCGAAATGGTCGATTTCGTCGAGTCA
>NZ_LZLL01000221.1:0-1463 GCF_001669335.1 Mycobacterium sp. 1245852.3
CTGCCCCCGCCGGTGTTCGTTCCGCCGCCCCGCCTGCCGGTACCCGGACTGGGCGGCGGTCACGGGCCCCTCGGCGGTCAGGGCCCGTTCGGTCACGGCCCGTTCGGCGGTCACGGACCCTTCGGCCACGGACCCTTCGGCGGCCACGGACCCTTCGGGGGTCACGGATTCGGTGGTGGTCACGGGTTTGGCGGCCACGGCTTCGGCGGTGGTCACGGCTTCGGCCACCGATAGCGCCCTCGCGGTTCCCGGGCGGGCCGAACCCGGCGCGCTAGGGTGGCGGATCTGGGCAGGGCTACCAATTTCGGACGATGTGGAGGAGTGGTGGACGTCGTACTTGGCGTGTCTATGGCACCTGAGACCGTCCGCATGGTGCTCGTCGAAGGCGAAGCCGCGAGCGGGGTGACGGTCGATCAGGACGGTTTCGATGTCGCCGGCCACGAAACCCCCATCGCCGCAGCTAATCACGTCGTCGCGGCCATTCTCGGAACCCGGGACAGCGCGGCCCAAGGCGGGTATCGGCTCAAGTCCAGCGGAGTGAGCTGGACCGACCCCGTCAAGGCGGCGGCACTGCGAGACGCGTTGGCCGCGCGCAAGATCGAGAACGTCATGCTGGTCTCGGCGGTCATGGCCGCCGCAGCGCTGGCGCAGGCCATGGGCAGCGCGACCAACTGGGCCCGCACGGCGCTGCTGCTCGTCGAACCGGACAGCGCGACCCTGGCTGTCGTCGACACCTCGCACGGGACGGTCACCGACGTGCATCGGCACCCGCTGCCCGGCGACGACGACGCCGCACTAGCGAAACTCGCCGCGATGGTCTCGGACGCCGAGTCGATGAGCGCGCGGCCCGACGGGTTGTTCCTGGTCGGCTCGGAGGTCGACATTCCCTCCATCAAACCCACGCTCGAGGCGGCGACCGCCCTGTCGGTGACGACGCCCGAGGAACCCGAGATGGCCCTGGCGCGCGGCGCCTCGCTGGCCGCGGCGAACGCGAAGCTGGGCGCGCCGCGAACGGTCGCGATGAGCGCCACGCAGACCGCCTCGGCCGCGGCGGCCGAGCTCGCCTACAGCGCCGAGGACGACCCGGCCTCCGACGCCCACCGGCTCTCGGGCACCCCGGCGCAGCAGCGCCGCAGCCGCAAGTCGATCCTGACCATCGCCGCCGTCGCGGCGGTGTTCCTCGGCGGCGTCGCGGCGTTGACGCTGGCACTGATCTTCGGGAATCGGCCGCCCGCGGACCAGCGGCCCGACGTCGGCACGAACGTCGTCACCGCCGCCGTGCGGACCGAAGCCGCCTCCGGGGGGTCCACCAAAGCCCGGCCCGCCAAGGCCCGGGATCGGCAGCGGGATGGGCACCGGGATAGGCGCCACCGCGGGCGGAGGGGGCGGCGGAGCCACCGGCACCGGAGCGGGAGCCTCCGGCACCGGCACGGGTGCCGGAGCCGCCGCCGCGGGAGCCGGAG
>NZ_LZLL01000222.1:0-18854 GCF_001669335.1 Mycobacterium sp. 1245852.3
GGCAACACGTCCGCGATCGCGCACGCCGCGCCCGTCGGGAAACCCGTCATCGTCTACCCGAACAGCGGAGAACGCTGGGATGCTTTGCGGCGCAAGTGGATCGGCCCGTCACGGTTCGGCGCGGATCTGGCCGCGCAGTGGATCGCGGCCGGCGCCCGCATCGTCGGCGGATGCTGCCGGGTGGGGCCCGCCGATATCGCGGCGATTCACCGAGCGTGCAGTCAGGGCGAAAAATCGGGCGAAGATTCGCCGTGAGTGCACGCTCGGCGACGGGCCCGGAACGCTAGGCGGTCTGCGCCGAGAGCTTCCGGTACTCGAGCACGGTGTCGATGATCCCGTAATCCTTGGCCTCTTCGGCAGTCAGAATCTTGTCCCGGTCGGTGTCCTTGCGGACCGTCGCGGCGTCCTTGCCGGTGTGGCGGGCCAGGGTGGTTTCCATCAGCGTACGCATCCGCTCGATCTCGGCGGCCTGGATCTCCAGATCGGAGAATTGCCCCTGGATCACGCCCTGCAGCGAGGGCTGATGGATGAGCACCCGGGCGTTGGGCAGCGCCATCCGCTTGCCCGGTGTCCCGGCGGCCAGCAGCACCGCCGCGGCCGACGCGGCCTGGCCCAGGCACACCGTCTGGATGTCGGCACGCACGTACTGCATGGTGTCGTAAATCGCCATCAGCGAGGTGAATCCGCCACCGGGCGAGTTGATGTACATGGTGATGTCACGGTCGGGGTCCAGCGACTCGAGCACCAGCAGCTGGGCCATGATGTCGTTCGCCGACGCGTCGTCGACCTGGACGCCGAGGAAGATGATGCGCTCCTCGAACAGCTTGTTGTAGGGATTGGACTCCTTGATCCCAAAGCTGGAGTGCTCGATGAACGACGGCAGGATGTAGCGCGCCTGGGGCTGGGTTTCGGGGTTCACTGGGCTTCTCCATTGGTGATGTGGGCGGCGCGGGTGATGATGTGGTCGACGAAGCCGTATTCGAGGGCTTCCTGCGCGGTGAACCAGCGGTCGCGATCGGAATCCGCCTCGATGCGCTCGATCGACTGGCCGGTGAATTCCGCGTTGAGGCGGAACATCTCCTTCTTGATGACCGTGAATTGCTCGGCCTGGATGGCGATGTCGGCCGCGCTACCGGTCACGCCGCCCAGCGGCTGGTGCATCAGGATGCGGGCGTGCGGCAGGGCGAAGCGCTTACCTTTGGTTCCCGCCGCCAGCAGGAACTCGCCCATCGAGGCGGCCATGCCCATCGCGTAGGTGGCGATGTCGCACGGCGCCAGCACCATGGTGTCGTAAATCGCCATCCCGGCGCTGATCGATCCGCCGGGCGAATTGATGTAGAGCGAAATGTCCTTGTCCGCGTCCTCGGCGGCGAGCAGCAGGATCTGCGCGCACAGCCGATTGGCGACCTCGTCGTTGACCTCCGAACCCAGGAAGATGATGCGCTCGGAGAGCAAGCGCTCATAGACCGAGTCCGTGAGGTTGAGACCCTGCGAGGGCGAACGCATGTCAGTCACGACTGGGTTACCTGCTTTCTTTCAGACCTGTATTCACGACACTAACCAACCAAGGCCGCCGTTTCGCGGCACGCACCCCGCGTTCGCTCACAGCGTCACGGCGCGGTCACTCCCCGGCGTCGGCCTCGTCGGATTCGCCGGCATCAGCCTCGCCCGTCGGCTCGGCATCAGCCTCCCCCGTCGGCTCGGCATCGTCGGCCTCCGAACGCTTGCCGAAGAACTCACTCGTGTCGATGGCGTTTCCGGCGGTGTCGGTGACGGTCGCCGCCCGGATCACCTCGGCGATGGCCAGCGCCCGGCGCACATCGGCGAACATGGCCGGCAGCTGGTTGTTCTCCTGCAAGTAGGCCAACAGCTGCTGGGGCTCGATGCCGTATTGGCGCGACGTCGCGACCAGCCGCTCGGTCAGGTCCTCCTGGCCGACCTGAACCTCCAGCTCGTCGGCCAGGGCGTCCAGCAGCAGCTGCCGTTTCACGTCCGTCTCGGCGGCGGTGCGCGTCTCGGTCTCGAACTCCTCGCGGGACTTGCCCTGCTGGGCCAGCACTTCCTCGAGCTTGGATTCGTCGTGGTTGAGGCTGTGCAAGGCGTTGTGCAGGGCGCTGTCGACCTGGGCCTTGACGATCGCTTCCGGCAGCGGCACTTCGACCTGCTCGAGCAGCGTGTCGAGCGCGGCCTCCCGGATGTTCTCGGCCTGCTGGGCGCGCTTGGTCCGGCCGACCTGGTCGCGCAGGTTGGCCTTGAGCTCCTCGATGGTGTCGAACTCGCTGGCCAGTTGGGCGAACTCGTCGTCGGCCTCGGGCAGCTCGCGTTCCTTGATCGACTTGACGGTGACGGTGACCTGCGCGTCCTTGCCTGCGTGCTCGCCGGTCGCCAGCTGCGCGGTGAATTCCTTGGACTCGTCGACGGACAACCCGATCAGGGCTTCGTCGAGGCCCGCGATCAGCCGGCCCGAGCCGACCTCGTGGGACAGGCCCTGCGCGGCGGCGCCCGGAACCTCTTCACCGTCGATGGTGGCCGACAGGTCGATCGAGACGAAGTCGCCGTCGGCGACCGGGCGGTCCACCCCGGTCAGCGTGCCGAATCGGGCACGCAGAGACTGCAGTTCGGCGTCCACGTCCTCGTCGCTGACCTCGATCGGGTCCACCGACACCTTGAGCGCACCGGGGTCCGGCAGGGCGAGCTTGGGTCGCACGTCGACCTCGGCGGTGAACGCCAGCTCCTCGCCGTACTCCTTCTTGGTGACCTCGATCTCGGGCTGACCCAGCGGGTGCACCTCTGATTCGGCGACGGCCTGCCCGTACCGCGCCGGCAGCGCCTCGCTGACCACCTGATCCAGCATGGCCTCGCGACCGAACCGGGCCTCCAGCAACTTCGCCGGCGCCTTGCCCGGCCGGAATCCAGGCAGTCGCACCTGGCGGGCCAGCTCCTTGTAGGCGCGCTGGAAGTCGGGTTCGAGTTCTGAGAAGGGGACCTCCACGTTGATGCGCACCCGGGTGGGGCTCAACTGCTCAACGGTGCTCTTCACGGGTGTGCTCCTCAGTGCTCGTTCTTGGCTCGTTCTCGGTGGTCGGTGGGCCGCGCGCAGGGCGCGGCCGGTGGTGCTGGTCGGGGTGACAGGATTTGAACCTGCGGCCTTCCGCTCCCAAAGCGGATGCGCTACCAAGCTGCGCTACACCCCGCGCTGACCTCGATGATCCTAAGGCCCCTCAACACCGGGTTGGCCACGGGCTTCGCAGCGACGTCGCAGACCTCACGGAGCGATCACAAAACCGAGTCGATTAGATTTGATCTTCGTCGCCAGCTACAGTCACGCTCGACTAACTACATGCGGGCGTAGCTCAATGGTAGAGCCCTAGTCTTCCAAACTAGCTACGCGGGTTCGATTCCCGTCGCCCGCTCGGGCTAACTATCTGCTCGATAGAGAGGCGCCATGAGCGACCTGTTGACCGACGCGTTGATCCACGGCTCATGCGCGTCGGACTTCGTCGGGGTTCGCGACGCGTTCGAGCGCAATTTCACGCTGGGCAACGAAGTCGGCGCGGCCGTCGCGGTGTGGGTCGACGGGTCTCTAGTGGTCAATCTGTGGGGCGGCTGGGCCGACGCGGCCCGCACCCGACCGTGGCAGCAAAACACCCTGACCACCGTCTTGTCCGGCACGAAGGGCCTGTCGGCCACCTGCGTGCACCAGCTCGCCGACCGCGGCGAACTGGACCTGCACGCCCCCGTCGCGCACTACTGGCCCGAGTTCGCCCAGGCGGGCAAGCAAGACATCACGCTGGCGATGGTGATGAGCCACCGCTCCGGGGTGATCGGCCCGCGCACCCGGATGCGGTGGGAGCAGGTCGCCGACTGGGACTACGTCTGCGAACAGCTGGCCGCCGCCGAGCCGTGGTGGGAGCCGGGCACCGCGCAGGGCTACCACATGACCACCTTCGGTTTCATCACCGGCGAGGTGTTCCGCCGGGTGACGGGCCGGACCATCGGCCAGTACCTGCGCACCGAGATCGCCGAACCGTTGGGCGCCGACGTGCACATCGGGTTGCCGCTGAGCGAGCAACACCGGTGCGCCGAGCGGGTCAACAAGCCGCATGCCCGCGATCTGCTGGCCGACGCGAAGGCGCCGGGCTACCCGAGGAGCCTGGCCGAGCACCCCAAGGCGGGGCTGTCGATCTCGATGGGGTTCGCCCCCGACGACGAACTCGGCTCGCACGACCTGAACCTGTGGCGCGAACTCGAGTTCCCGGGCACCAACGGGCAGGTCTCGGCGCTGGGACTGGCGACGTTCTACAACGCGCTCGCCCAGGAGAAGGTGCTCAGCCGCGAGCACATGGACCTGGTGCGGGTCTGCCAGGGCGGCCTGGAGACCGACCTGGTGCTGGGGCCGCGGGTCGCGGACCACGGCTGGGGTTTGGGTTACATGCTCAACCAGCGTTGCGTCAACGGGCCGAACCCCCGCATCTTCGGCCACGGCGGGCTGGGCGGCTCGTTCGGGTTCGTCGACCTGGCGCACCGCATCGGTTACGCGTATGTGGCCAATCACTTCGACCCGACCAAGGCCAATGCGGACCCACGCAGCCTGGTGCTGTCCAACGAGGTCTACTCCGTGCTGGGAGTCATCTGACGCTCAACGCAGATGCGCCCCGCCGATTCGGCGGGGCGCATTTGGTTGCGTGACTGGTCGGATCAGGGGTGCCAGCCGGGAGGCGGCGGCGGTCCACCCGGGCCGCCCGGTCCCCACGGGCCGCCGGGGTGCGGCGGTCCCCCCGGCCCCCAGCCCGGCGGTCCAGGAGGCCCTCCGCGCCAGTCGTGGCAGTTGTTCCAGTCCCAGTTGTTGCCCCAGCCGGGATCCCACCGCTCACCGGGACACCATTGCGGGAAGGGTCCGGGGTGGGCCTGCGCCTCGGTCGCGACGCCGATGCCCGCCAAACCCAGCCCGCCGATTGCGAGAGCCGTTGCGGCCAAACGTGGAAGAGTTTTCACGGACTATGTGATACCCGCATAGATGCTTTGGCTAAACAAGTGGCGCCAGTGTTATGGGCTGAAAGTTTCCTGCCAATGCGGTCACTTCTGGCATGTCGGGCACCAGAACACGTTTCGGCCCTCCAACACCGTCGTGCGAATCGGATCACCGGACACCCGGCAGGGCTCACCGGCCCGCCGGTAGACGTAGGTCCGGGGTCGATCGGGGCGGTACGACGGCGCGCCGTGGTCGTGCTCGGGCCGCACCACGATGATCTTGCCGCGGCGCAATCCGACCTTCATCAACGCGACCAGATCGGTCCAGGCCGCGTCGAACTCATCCTCGCCGACGTCGCGGCCGGGCCGGAACGGGTCGATGCGGTGGCGGAACAGCAGCTCGCTGCGGTAGACGTTGCCCACCCCGGCCATCACGGTCTGGTCCATCAGCAGCGCGCCAATGGACCTGCGCGACTTGGCAATTCGCTTCCACGCCCAGGACGGGTCGGCGTCGCTGCGCAACGGGTCGGGGCCCAGCCTGGCCAGGACGTCGCTGACTTGGCCTTCGTCGATGACTTCGCACACCGTCGGCCCGCGCAGGTCGGTGCCGTAGCCGGCGCCGATCATGCGCATCCGCACCTGCCCGACCGCTTCGGGAAACAGTCCGTCGCCGGGCCGTTCCCATTCGGTGAAGGCGCCGTACAGGCCGAGGTGCACGTGCACGATCGGCCCGCCGGCGTAGTGATGAAACAGGTGCTTGCCCCACGCGCTGGTGCGCCGCAACACCCGGCCGTCGACCACCGCGGCCGAATCGGCGAAGCGGCCCTGCGGGCTCGACACCGCGACGGGGGCACCGGCGTATCGGCGTTGGTGCAGCCGGGCCAATCGGTGCAGGGTATGCCCTTCGGGCACGCGCAGACCTTTCCGGCGTCAGCTGGCCGCGCCGGGTACCGGCGGGGCCTGGTGGGTGCGTTCGTATTCGGCGAGTATGTCGATACGCCGTTGGTGGCGTTCGGCTTTCGACCAGGGCGTAGTCAAGAAGGCGTCGACGATGGCCAGCGCCTCGGCCACGGTGTGCATGCGACCGCCGATGCCGATCAGTTGGGCGTTGTTGTGCTCGCGGGCCAGCGCCGCGGTCTCGACGCTCCAGGCCAGGGCGCAGCGGGCGCCGGGCACCTTGTTCGCCGCGATCTGCTCGCCGTTGCCCGACCCGCCCAACACGATGCCCAGGCTGTCCGGGTCGGCCACCGTACGCGTCGCGGCGGCGATGCAAAACGCCGGGTAGTCGTCTTCGGCGTCGTAACTGAAGGCGCCGCAATCGATCGGCTCGTGCCCGGATTTGGTGAGGTGATCGATGATCTGCTGCTTGAGCTCGAATCCGGCGTGGTCAGAGCCGAGGTAGACGCGCATGCCCGCAATCCTTACACAGCCACCCGTGGCGTTGGCGGCGGCGAGGGCAAGGCGGGCAGCGCCCTACCGGTCTAGTCGAATTCGGGCTTCTCCGTGCGGCTGCGCTTGAGCTCGAAGAAGTGCGGGTAGGACGCGAAGGCCACCGAGGCGTCCCACAGCTTGCCCGCCTCCTCGCCGCGCGGGATCTTGGACAGCACCGGCCCGAAGAACGCCACATTGTTGACGTGGATGGTCGGTGTGCCGACGTCGTCGCCCACCGCGTCCATGCCGGCGTGGTGGCTCTTGCGCAGCGCCTCGTCGTAGGCGTCGCTGTTCGCGGCGTCCGCCAGCTCCGAGGGCAACCCCACCTCCGCCAGCGACTGCTTGATCACGTCGTCGAGATCTTTGTTGCCCTTGTTGTGGATCTGGGTGCCCATCGCGGTGTACAGCGGCGCGAGCACCTCGGCGCCGTGAGCCTGTTCGGCGGCGATCGCCACCCGCACCGGACCGAAGGCCTTCGACAAGCGTTCGCGGTATTCGTCGGGCAGGCCCTCGCGGTTTTCGTTGAGCACCGCCAGGCTCATCACGTGAAAGTTCACCTCGATGTCGCGAACCTTTTCCACCTCGAGGATCCAGCGCGAGGTGATCCACGCCCACGGACACAGCGGATCGAACCAGAAGTCTGCTTTGTTCTTCGCGGCGGCGGTGTCAGGCATGGCTGATCCTCTCGTTGGTGGAAAGTCCGATCTGCACAACCGTAGGCCGCTGCGTCCTGTTCCCGGTTTGCCCGACCCGTAAGTTGGACACGTGGCACTTCCGAACCTCACCCGCGACCAAGCCGTCGAGCGCGCTTCGCTGATCACCGTCACCAGCTATCAGATCGACCTCGATCTCACCGACGGTTCCGGGCCTGGTGGCCCACCCGGCGAACGGACTTTCCGCTCGATCACCACCGTGGTGTTCGACGCGCTCGCCGGCGCCGACTCGTTCATCGACATTGCCGCCGACACCATCCGCAGCGCCACCCTCAACGGGCGGGACCTGGATGTCTCCGAATACGACGAGTCGACCGGCATCCCGCTGCGCGGGCTGACCGACCGCAACGTCGTCGTGGTAGACGCGGACTGCCGCTACTCCAACACCGGAGAGGGCCTGCATCGGTTCGTCGACCCGGTCGACAACGAGACCTACCTGTACTCGCAGTTCGAAACCGCCGATGCCAAGCGCATGTTCGCCTGTTTCGACCAACCCGACATGAAGGCGACCTTCGACGTGCGGGTGGCCGCGCCTACGCATTGGAAGGTGATCTCCAACGGCGCGGCGGTGTCGGTGACCGACGGCCTGCACACCTTCGCCACCACACCACGGATGAGCACCTATCTGGTCGCGTTGATCGCTGGCCCGTACGCCGAGTGGAACGACTCCTACACCGACGAGCACGGCGAGATCCCGCTGGGGATCTATTGCCGATCCTCGCTGGCCCAATACATGGACGCCGAGCGGCTGTTCACCCAGACCAAGCAGGGATTCGGCTTCTACCACAAGCACTTTGGCCTGCCCTACGCGTTCGGGAAGTACGACCAGCTGTTCGTCCCCGAATTCAATGCCGGCGCAATGGAAAACGCGGGCGCGGTGACCTTCCTGGAGGACTACGTCTTCCGCAGCAAGGTCACCCGGGCCTCCTACGAGCGGCGCGCCGAGACTGTGCTGCACGAGATGGCGCACATGTGGTTCGGCGACCTGGTCACCATGGCGTGGTGGGACGACCTGTGGCTCAACGAGTCGTTCGCGACCTTCGCATCGGTGCTGTGCCAAAGCGAGGCAACGGAATTCACCGAGGCGTGGACGACGTTCGCCACGGTCGAGAAGTCGTGGGCCTATCGGCAGGACCAATTGCCCTCGACGCATCCGATCGCCGCCGACATCCCCGACCTGGAAGCGGTCGAGGTCAACTTCGACGGCATCACCTACGCCAAGGGCGCTTCGGTGCTCAAGCAACTCGTCGCCTACGTCGGGTTGGAGCACTTCCTGGCGGGACTGCGGGATTACTTCCGCGCGCACGCCTTCGGCAACGCCACGTTCGACGACCTGGTCGCCGCGCTGGAGCAGGCGTCGGGTCGTGACCTGTCCGACTGGGGTCAGCAGTGGCTGAAAACGACCGGGCTGAACACGCTTCGGCCGGAGTTCGACGTCGACGCTGACGGTAAGTTCACCAGGTTCGCGGTGACCCAGAGCGGCGCCGCCCCGGGCGCCGGTGAGACCCGGGTGCACCGGCTCGCGGTCGGGATCTACGACGACAGCGATTCCAGCGGAACCGGAAAGCTGGTGCGGGTACACCGCGAGGAGCTCGACGTTGAGGGCCCGGTCACGGAAGTTCCTGCGCTGGTTGGTGTTTCGCGGGGCCAATTGATTTTGGTCAATGACGACGACCTGACATATTGCTCGTTGCGGCTGGACGCCGAGTCGCTGCGCACCGCGCTGGAGCGCATCGCCGACATCGCCGAGCCGCTGCCGCGCTCGCTGGTCTGGTCGGCCGCCTGGGAGATGACGCGCGAGGCCGAGCTACGAGCACGCGACTTCGTGGCCCTGGTCACTGGCGGCGTGCACGCCGAATCCGAGGTCGGGGTGGCCCAGCGGTTGTTGCTGCAGGCGCAGACGGCGCTGACGTCCTACGCCGAGCAGGGCTGGGCGCGCGAGCAGGGCTGGCCGCAATTCGCCGACCGGCTGCTGGAGTTGGCGCGGGCCGCGCAACCCGGCTCGGATCACCAGCTCGCCTTCGTCAACACGCTGTGCTCGTCGGTGCTGTCGGCCGACCATGTGGCGACGCTGGCCGACCTGCTCGACCGCGACCCCGCCGAGTTGGGCCTGGCCGGCCTCGTGGTCGACACCGACCTGCGGTGGCGGATCGTCACGGCGCTGGCCACCGCCGGCACGATCGACGCCGACGGGCCCGCCACGCCGTTCATCGACGCCGAGGTCGAACGCGACCCGACCGCCGCCGGCAAGCGGCACGGCGCCCAGGCCGCGACGGCCCGACCCCAGTTGCAGGTCAAGGAGGATGCCTGGACGACGGTGGTCGAGAACGACACCCTGGCCAACATCACCGCCCGCTCGATCATCGCGGGCATCGCCCCCGCCGGGCAGGCCGAGTTGCTCAAGCCGTTCACCGAGCGCTATTTCGAGGCGATCTCCGGTGTCTGGGCGCGCCGGTCCAGCGAAGTGGCCCAGACGGTGGTGATCGGCCTGTACCCGCACTGGGATATCAGCGACGACGGCATCGCCGCCGCGGACAGGTTCCTGTCCGACCCCGAGGTGCCCGCGGCGTTGCGCCGCCTGGTACTCGAGGGCCAGGCCGGAGTGAAGCGTTCGTTGCGGGCGCGCCGTTTCGACGCCGGCGAGGGCTCGGCCCCCACCGACGAAGCCGGAGCCTAGGCCGGCGAAATGCCGGCGCTGAGCACGCGGATCGCGCTGACCAGGCCGTCGACCAGGTCGCCCCGTTCGAACGCCGAGGACGCCGCCGCCACCCCCAGCGGCGCGGCCGACTCGGCACCACGGCCACGGACCTGGGTGCCGTAGACCACCTCGATGACCCTCTGGTCGGGCGAGACGGCCAGCAGCACCGCGTTGTCCGGCGTCGGCACGTGGGCCAGGAGTTCGCGGGCCCGCGCGGCGGTGTCGCTGCCCAGGTCGCCCAGATAGATCGCGAACCGCGTCTTGGACGCCCGCGAGCCGAACTTCAGCGCGTCATCCACGGCGACGAGATCTTTGGTCGAGAACGGGAACTGCACCGAGAGCTTGCCGGGCTCGGTGACCCCGGAGATCCGTCCGCTGGTGGTGATGACCCAGCCGCGGGGCAGCTCGGCGGGTTCTCGCGTCGCTACCTCACCACGTGCCACTGGCGCCACCTCCAACTGAGAACTCCGACGTGCCGTGCCCACCATGTCCGCCGTGCGCGTGGCCGACGTCTTCGCCGGTGGCAGCCCACAGGATGGGCGGGTGCGTCCACTTCTCGCCCAGCTTGTAGGACGCTGGGTGCGGACCCTTGCGGGACCAGATGAGCACCGACAGCGCGACTACCAGCAACAGCGGTATTCCGACGATGAACAGGTGGAGATGCATCTGACTCACGAGCCAAACCGTATCCCACGAACCGATCTACCGGCGCGACCGGACACCGGATTGGCGGTCAGGCCGCGCCTTCGCCGAGATAGCGGGCCCAGGCGGGATCCAGTTCCTTGACCGTCGACAGCAGCCGCCAGTGTTGCCCCGTCGGCGGCTGCGGCGGCCGGCGCAGCGCCCAGCCGAGCTCGCTGAGCAGCTTGTCACCCTTGCGGTGGTTGCAGGTCGAGCAGCACGCGACGCAGTTCTCCCAGGAATGGTCGCCGCCGCGGCTGCGCGGCAGCACGTGGTCGACGGTGTCCGCCTTCGCCCCGCAGTAGGCGCAGCAGAACCGGTCGCGGTGCATCAGCGCGGCCCGGGTCATCGGGACGCGCGCGCGATAGGGAACGCGGACGTAGGACCGCAGCTGGATCACCGAGGGCACCACGATGGAGCTGGTCGCCGAGTGGATGACCGGGCCGGCCGGATCGTGGTGCACCACGTCGGCCTTGCCGCAGATCACCATGACGATCGCGCGGCGCATCGGCAGCGCGGTCAGCGGCTCGTAGGTGGAGTTCAGCAGCAGGACCCGCCGGCGACTCCAGATGGACGCGCTCTCCGAGCGGGCGGGTGGATGGATTTCAACACTGTGCAGGGACGACGCGGTTGTGGGCCCGGTTAACCCTGCCGCGGCTACCGGACTGCGGTAGCTGCGGCGTCTCTTGCCCTGCGCCATAGATCCTCCGCGAACAGTCCACCATGATTCGCCGACAATCGCACCCCTATTGCAGGTGAAACGCCGTGTCCAGCCGGTGAACAGCGGGCATGGGGTCGGGCCGGCTGGGCTCGGCGCCGCCGCGATGCACCACAATGGACGGCGATGGATCAGGTCAGCTTTTACGACGCGATCGGCGGCGCCGAGACGTTCCACGCGATCGTGTCGCGCTTTTACGCCCAGGTCCCTGAGGACGAGATCCTGCGTGAGCTGTATCCGCTGGACGACCTGGAGGGTGCCGAAGAACGGTTGCGGATGTTCCTCGAGCAGTACTGGGGCGGCCCGCGCACCTACTCCGACCGGCGCGGACATCCCCGGCTGCGGATGCGTCACGTGCCGTTCCGGATCACTCCCCTGGCACGTGACGCGTGGCTGCGGTGCATGCACACCGCCGTCGCGTCCATCGATTCGCAGACACTCGACGACGAACACCGTCGCGCGTTGCTCGACTATCTGGAAATGGCTGCGCACTCACTCGTCAACGCGCCCCTGTGAGGGCGAAACTGTCGGCCCACGAAACGAAGCGGGGTGGAATGGAGTCCAAGCCGTGGTGGTCAAGCGCGGTGTTCTATCAGGTGTACCCGAGGTCCTTCGCCGACAGTGACGGCGACGGCGTCGGCGATCTGGACGGGGTGACGGCGCACCTGGACCACCTGGAGCGACTGGGTGTGGACGCGATCTGGCTCAATCCGGTCACCGTGTCCCCGATGGCCGACCACGGCTATGACGTCGCCGATCCGCGTGACATCGACCCGCTGTTCGGCGGGATGGCCGCCATCGAACGGCTGATCGCCGCCGCGCACGAGCGGGGCATGAAGATCACCATGGACGTGGTGCCCAACCACACCAGTTCGGCGCATCCGTGGTTCGCCGCGGCGCTGGCCGCCGGGCCCGGCACCGACGCGCGGGAACGCTACTTCTTTCGCGACGGCCGCGGCGAGCTCGGCGAGCTGCCGCCGAACAACTGGGCCTCGGTGTTCGGCGGCTCGGCGTGGACGCGCGTGGTCGAACCCGACGGCAACCCCGGCCAGTGGTACCTGCACCTCTTCGATGCCGAGCAGCCCGACCTGAACTGGGAGCACCCGGACGTCTTCGACGACTTCGAGAAAACGCTGCGGTTCTGGCTGGAGCGCGGCGTGGACGGTTTCCGCATCGACGTGGCGCACGGCATGGCCAAGCCGGCCGGCCTGCCCGACTCCCCCGACGTCGAGTCCAGGGTGCTCAGCCACACCGACGACGACCCGCGCTTCAATAACCCGAGCGTGCATGACATCCACCGCGACATCCGCAGGGTGGTCAACGACTATCCCGGGGCGGTGACCGTCGGCGAGGTCTGGGTCACCGACAACGTCCGCTGGGCCGAGTATCTGCGTCCCGACGAACTGCACCTGGGCTTCAATTTCCGGTTGACCAAGATCGACTTCGACGCCGCCGAGATTCGCGACGCGATCCAGAACTCGCTGGCCGCCACCGCCCTGCAGGACGCAGTCCCGACCTGGACGCTGTCCAACCACGACGTCGGCCGGGAGGTCACCCGCTACGGCGACGGCGAGGTCGGGCTGCGCCGCGCCCGCGCGATGGCCCTGGTGATGCTCGCCCTGCCGGGTGCGGTGTTCATCTACAACGGCGAGGAGCTGGGGCTGCCCGACGTGGACCTGCCCGACGAGGTGCTGCAGGACCCGACGTGGGAGCGCTCCGGCCACACCGAGCGCGGCCGGGACAGGTGCCGGGTGCCGATCCCCTGGTCGGGTCAGGAGCCGCCGTTCGGGTTCTCCTTCTCGTCCGAGACGTGGTTGCCGATGCCGGCGGAATGGGCGACGCTGACCGTCGAAAAGCAGAGCGGTGATCCCGACTCCACCTTGTCGTTTTTCCAGCGGGCGATCGAATTGCGAAAGCGCCGTGTGGAATTCGACGGCGTGGGCGTCGAATGGCTGGACGCGGCCGGCGATGCGGTGATCTTCCGGCGGCCCGGTGGGCTGGTCTGCGTGCTCAACAGCGGCGACTCGCCGGTGCCGCTGCCGGCGGGCGAGCTGATCCTGGCGAGCGCGCCGCTGCTGGAGGGCAAACTGCCGCCGGATGCCGCGGCCTGGCTGGCGTAGCCGGCCCGGCCGCGCCGCTGCAGCCACGGTGAGCATTTCCCGGCTGACTGCTCTATATGTGGTGGATGGCTTCCTACGAGTGGACAGTGATCGGCGCCGGCCCGGCGGGCATCGCCGCGGTGGGAAGGTTGCTGGATCACGGGGTCGCGGCCGAACGGATCGCCTGGGTCGATCCGGCCTTCGCTGCCGGAGACATCGGCCAGAAGTGGCGGTCGGTGTCGAGCAACACCCACGTCGCGCTCTTTCTCGAATACTTCAACGGCTCCAAGGCGTTTCGGTTCTCAGAAGCGCCACCGATGCCGCTCAAGGAGGTCGATCTCCAGGAGACCTGTGCGCTCGGCCTGCTCGCCGAACCCTTGGTGTGGGTCACCGAGCAGCTGCGTGAGCAGGTCGACGACTTCACCGCGACCGCCACCGAGTTGTCTTTGCAGGACCGCCAGTGGCGGGTCCAGACCGAACAACGGCAGATCTTTTCCAGTAACGTGATCCTGGCCGTGGGCGCGGACCCCAAAAAACTTCGCCACGCCGATCTCGAGGAGATCGAAGTCCAGGTCGCCCTGGATCCCGACAAGCTCGCCCAGGAGCCGCTCGAGGGGGCGACGGTCGCCGTGTTCGGCTCGTCACACACGTCGATGATCGTCCTGCCCAACCTGCTGCGCCATCCCGTCAAGCGGATCATCAATTTTTACCGGAGCCCGCTGAAATACGCTGTCTATCTTGACGATTGGATACTGTTCGACGACACGGGGCTGAAGGGCCGGGCGGCGGTTTGGGCGCGGGAGAACATCGACGGGGTGCTTCCGGACCGCCTGGAGAGGTGCTGGGTGTCCAGCCCGCAATTCGCGGAGAAACTGGCGCAATGCGACCGGGTCGTCTACACCGTTGGCTTCGAACGCAGGAAGTTGCCCGAGACCCCGCAATGGGGCCAGCTGGATTACCACCGGACCAACGGGATCCTTGCCCCCGGACTGTTCGGGGTTGGCATCGCGTTCCCCCAGTACGCCGAAGACCCCTACGGGTACGGGCAGTTTCGGGTGGGCCTGAAGAAATTCATGGATTATCTCGACGCCGTCCTGCCGCTGTGGCTGCTCTACGGCCCCTGATCTTCGCGGACGGTCCCGGCCCGCGGCGGCTTTAAACTCAGCCTGATCCGTTTGCGACGTCGCCCGCGACCGGGCGCGTCAGCCCAGCAGCAGCGCGGGATCGCCGCGGCGGCGATACACCGAACCGAACCGGGCGTCGAGGCGCAACCACGTCGGCAGTATCCGGACCCGGATCAATTCGTCGGCGCCGACCGCATCAGGCGACTGCGGCAGAAAACCCATCGCGGTCAGCGCGAACACGCAGCGCATCGGCAGCCCGACCTGAACGTCGGCCGAGCTGACCTGAATGACCTCCTGGTCGAGCAGCGACACCGGCGGCCCGTGAGAACTGCTGTGCTCCTTGGCAAGTTGGGCTCCGCGTTGCGCGAGGTCGAGCATCACCCGGGCCGGGATGTCCTCGAGGTGGGTGAAGCCGGATTCCGGCGGCAACGCACCCCGCCACGCCGAATCCATCGCGAAGCCCGGATCGACATGCCCCGAGTCGTCCATCGCGGACAGGCCACGCGCCAGCGCGTCGGCGCCCACCGACAGATCGGCGGGCCGCACCTCGCCGACCACTACCCGGCTCGCCAGCACGTCGAAACCCGTTGCGACCCAGGCGGTCAGCAAACCCGGCGACCGGGTCCGGAATCGGATGATCGCGGCGTCATCGAGTCGCAGGGCGCGGTCGACGAACGCGGCCAGATCCGTGCGGTGTGCGGCCCTGGCATCGGCACTCAGCCAAAGTCCGCGGTCGGCTACCTGATCCACCGTTGTAGATACTCCCGATGCTGTGGCGAGAGTCGCACCAGGCGCTCCTCCTCGATGTGGACGGCGGCCAGTTGCGTCTCGGCGATGACGGCGGGCTTCGACGCCGGGTCCGCGGAGACCGATCGCACCTCATAGCCCAGCGTGAAGTCGACGGCCCGCAGCCGCTTGGTCCACATCGTCACCTGCAGCGGTGAATCGATCAGCCGCAGCTGGCCTTTGTAGGTCACCTTGACCTCGGCGATGAGCAAACCGATGGTCATGATGTCCACCTCGAACGCTTCGCGCAGGAACTGGACGCGCGCCTCTTCGAGGATGGTGACCATGGTGGCGTGGTTGATGTGCTGATACATGTCGATGTCCGACCAGCGCACTGGCACGGGCGCGACGAAGCCGAAGCTCAACTTGATGATCCTCTTCCACTGGTGCGGGTCATGCGACGTATTTGTCGGGCGGCGACGGACAGCGTCGCGAGATCCTTGTTTCCGCTTTCCTGGATCTCGATGAGTGTTCGGCGGGCCCGCTCGACCCGGGAGGCACTCAGGTGTTCCCACTCGGCGATCTTCTCTTCACCACTTTCATCCGGCTCGCCCACGGCGAGCACATCGAAGCACAGCGACCGCAACGAAGCATAGATGTCGTCACGAATCGCCAACCGCGCCAGAGAGTGCCAGCGGTCTCGCCGCGGCAGTTCGGATACCGCCGTCAACAGCCTGTCGGTGCCCAGCCGGTCCATGAGCGCAAAATAGGTGTCCGCGACCTCGGCGGCGTCGATGTCGTTGATGTCACCGATGTCGATGATGTCGAGCAGGCTGAAGCGGTAGAGGCCGGCGGCCACCATGTAGGCCAGGTCTTCCGGCGCGCCCTGCGAGGCGAATTCGGCGGCTTCGGACTCCACGATCGCCTTGTCGTCGCCGCGCAGCCACTCTGACATGCGCGGCGTCAGCGCCTGGACCTTGGCGGCGAACCGGTTGATCTCGGCCCCGACCGCCAGCGGCTGCGGACGGTAGTTGAGCAGCCACCGCCCGGCACGGTCGATCAGCCGCCTGGTGTCCAGCGTGAGCCGATCCGACAGTGCCACCGGCAAATTCGCCGCGCGGATGCGCCGCCAGATCTCCCCCACGCCGAAGATCGCGTCGGTGGCGACGTAGGTGCGCACCGCGTCGACCGACCCGACGCCGACGTCTTCGGTGATCCGGAACGCGTAGCTGATCCCCGCGGCGTCCACCAGGTCGTTGATCAGCATGGTGGTGACGATCTCGCGGCGCAGCTGATGCGTGCGAATCTCCGCAGTGAACCGTTCCCGCAACGGCTTTGGGAAGTACAGCGGCAGCCGGGACGCGAAGACGTCCTGTTCGGTCAGCTCGGTTTGGAGCATCTCCTCCTTGAGGCCCAGCTTCACGTGCGCCATCAAGGTGCACAGCTCCGGTGAGGTGAGCCCGATGCCGGCCTCGGCGCGGCGCCCGATCTCCTTCTCCGTGGGCAGCGCTTCCAGCTCGCGGTGGATGCCGCGCTCGTCCACCAGGTACTGGATCAGCCTGGCGTGCACGGGAAGCAGGCTGGCCGCGTTGGCGCGGCTGGTGCCGATCAGGTCGTTCTGTTCCTCGTTGTCGGTGAGCACCAGCTGCGCGACCTCGTCGGTCATCGATTCCAGCAGCGGCTTGCGCTCTTCCGGCTTGACCTTGCCCGCGGTCACCAGGGCATCGATCAGGATCTTGATGTTGACCTCGTGGTCCGAGCAGTCCACGCCGGCCGAGTTGTCCATGGCATCGGTGTTGATCCGGCCACCCGCCAGATCGAACTCCACCCGGCCCAACGCCGTCACCCCGAGGTTGCCGCCTTCGCCGATCACTTTGGCGCGCACCTGGTTTCCGTTGACCCGCACCGGATCGTTGGCGCGATCGCCGACGTCGGCGTCGGACTCGGACTCCGCCTTGATGTAGGTACCGATCCCGCCGTTGAACAGCAGATCGACCGGCGCCTGCAGGATCGCCTTGATCAGATTGGGTGGTGTCATCTCCGTGACCCCATCCTCCGAGCCGTCGATGCCCAACGCCTCGCGAACCTGGGGGCTGACCGGAATCGCCTTGTGCTCACGGCTGTACACCCCGCCGCCCTCGCTGATCAACGACGTGTCGTAATCCTCCCAGCTGGAGCGCGGCAGGTCGAACATCCGCTGGCGTTCCTCCCAGGAAGCCGCGGCATCGGGATCGGGATCCAAGAAGATGTGCCGGTGGTCGAAGGCGGCGAGCAGCCGGATGTGCTTGCTCAGCAGCATGCCGTTGCCGAAGACGTCGCCGCTCATGTCGCCGATTCCCACCACGGTGAAATCCTGCGCCTGCGTGTCGATGTCCATCTCCCGGAAGTGCCGTTTGACGGCCTCCCACGCGCCCTTGGCGGTGATGCCCATGGCCTTGTGGTCGTAACCGACCGATCCACCGGACGCGAACGCGTCGCCCAACCAGAACCCGTAGGACTTGGCGACATCGTTGGCGATGTCGGAGAAGGTCGCGGTGCCCTTGTCGGCCGCGACCACCAGGTACGCGTCATCGCCGTCGCGCCGGATGACTTCCGGTGGCGGGTTCACCTTTCCGGTCGCATGGTCGACGTTGTCGGTGACGTCGAGCAGGCCGGAGATGAACAGCTGATAGCAGGCGACGCCCTCGGCGCGGTTGGCGTCGCGGTCGGCGGCGGCGTCGCCGGTGGGCAGCGGTGGCCGCTTGAGGACGAATCCGCCCTTGGCGCCGACGGGCACGATGACGGCGTTCTTGACCGCCTGCGCCTTGACCAAACCCAGGATCTCGGTGCGGAAGTCGTCTCGACGGTCCGACCAGCGCAGGCCGCCGCGGGCCACCGGGCCGAACCGCAGGTGCACGCCCTCGACCCGGGGCGAGTAGACGAAGATCTCGTATTTCGGGCGGGGCAGCGGCAGCTCGTCGACCAGCTGGGCATCCAGCTTGATCGCTAACACATTGCGCGCCCGGGCCGAACCTTCGCGTGTCACAGAGTAATTCGTGCGCAACGTGGCCTGCACCAGCGACGCGAAGGCACGCAGGATGCGGTCGGTGTCCAGGCTTACCAGCGCGTCGATGTCGGCGGCGACCGCCGCGGCGGCCGCCTGCGCATCGCGGGTCGACGATGGATCGGGGCTGGGGTCGAACAACGCCTCGAACAGCGCTACCAGCGATCGCGCGGTCGAGGGGTGCTCGTTGAGCACCGACTCGATGTAGGACTGGCTGTAGGGGAAGTTGGCCTGCCGCAGGTACTTTGCGTAGGCCCGCAATAACACGACTTGCTGCCAGCGAAGGCCGGCACGCATCACCAGCTCGTTGAACCGGTCGATCTCGAGGCGGCCCTGCCAGATGGCGGTGACCGCGTCGGCGAACCGCTCGGCCATCGCGTCGCGCTCGGCTTGCGTCGAGGCCAGCCGGACGGTTGGGTGCGGTGAGATTTTGAACTGATAGATCCACACCGGCAGCCCGTCGGACCGCTCGACGGTGAACGGCCGCTCCTCGAGCACCACCACGCCCATGCTCTGCAGCATCGGCAGTAGCTGGCTCAGCGAGGCGGTGCGTCCGCCCAGGAACCAGGTGAGCTGGGCGGACCCGTCCTCGTTCTCGGTGAACACCAGCTTGACCGAGTTGTCTTGCAGCGCATTGATGATGGCGATGT
>NZ_LZLL01000223.1:0-4900 GCF_001669335.1 Mycobacterium sp. 1245852.3
CTGCCGGGTAGCGGAAGGAGACATCATGACCGTCACTGTCGTCGACCGGGGTCCCCGCCAGGTGAGCCGCAGGGTCGACGTTGCCGCCCCGGCCGCGGAACTGTACGCCTTGGTCGCCGATCCCCGCCGGCACCACGACCTGGACGGATCGGGCACCGTCCGCGACAACATCACCGTGCCACCGCAACTCGTTGCGGGCTCGAAGTTTTCGACGCGCATGAAGATGTTCGGCATTCCCTACCGCATCACCAGCACGATCACCGCGTTGATGCCGAACGAACTGGTCGAATGGCGCCATCCGCTGGGTCACCGCTGGCGGTGGGAGTTCGAGGCGGTGTCGCCGACCCAGACCACGGTCACCGAGACCTTCGACTACCGCGACGCCGGTGCGCTCAAGAACAAGCTGAAGTACTACGAGCGGATGGGTTTCGCCAAGGCGAACGCCTCGGGCATCGAAGCGACGCTGAGCAAACTGCGTGACCGTTACGCCGGGTGATCAGCGGGCCGCCGGATCGGCTGCGTCCCAGGGCATCACACCCGACACCCAGTGGCTGAGTTCCTTGGCCTGGTCGTTGCGGCGCAGATGCCGCGGCGGCGTCGCAAAGGTGGAGTACGGCCGGCAGCGAATGACCACCCGATTCTCGCGTTCACACATCTCCCGGATGTGCGGACGCGCCTCGTCGCCCAGTGGTTGACCCGACATCCGACCGCCGACCGCCATCATCACGTCGACCGCCAGATCCCGGTCCTGGTCGAGGGTCGCGTCGGCATAGACCTGCAAATAGGCGAAGGGCCACCGCTCGTCGAGCACGCACAGGCTGACCTTGCCGTCACGTTCGACGATGCGGGCCTTTCCGCGACCGGCCATGGTGGAGACGAGCAATTCGTCGGTATCGGTGGGGATGTAGTACACGATCGACATGCCCGGGCCGTCGTTGCGACGACGGTAGCCGAAGACACAGGTGCGATGCGTGCGGACGAACTCGCGTCGCTCGGAGGGCAGCATGTCACGGTCGGTGGGCGCGGTGAAGGGTTCTGCCGCCAGGGGGAGGAGAATCGCGAGTATTCCTTGCTGTCAAGGCGCTTGAATCATGGGCGTAATTATGGATACAGTGTCTCCGTAATACGTCGGGCTGTCAAGGGTCAGGAGAGCCACCTTGCGTGATGTGGACGACACCGACCGGCCACGCCGTTCTCGCGGTCGCCCGGCGCTACCGATGGAGCGCATCCTGGGCGCCGCCGTCGAGCTCGTCGACGAGCAGGGTCCCGAGGCGTTGTCGATGCGGTCGCTGTCGCAGCGCCTGGAATCGGGCACCGCCACGTTGTACCGCCACTTCTCCAACCGGTCCGAATTGGTGTCACTGGTGATCGACCAAATTCTCGGCGAGGTCGATTTCGCCCCGGACGAGCTCGCCGCGATGCCGTGGCAGCAGGCGTGTATCTCGTTCGCGCAGCACATGTTTGATGCGCTGAGCCGGCATGGCAATATCGCGCCCCTGTTGGTCGAGTACACCCCGATCGGGCCGAACGCGTTGGCAAATCGCGAGCGGTGCCTGGCCGTTCTCCTCGGCAACGGTTTTTCACCGGCGGTCGCCGCCCACGCGTATGCGACGCTGGCGCGCTATGTCCTGGGCTTTGCGCTACAACTTGCGGGCGCGACGGCCGACGGTGCTCAGCGGGACGCCGAACTCTCGGCGGCGTTTCACCGGCTCGATCCGTCCCGCTTTCCCGCGACGGTGACCGTCGCCGACGACCTGCCCGTCCCCTTGGCCGACGAGTTTGCGTTCGGGTTGCGGCTCATCGTCGCCGGGCTCGAGCGGTTGCCGAAGTGAACGCAACCGTGCCCTGAACCGTGTGTCGGGGGAACGCCCTCGCATTGAGCCGAAAGGACTTCGCCCGATGATCGACCAAACCTTCGCGCCGGCCGCGGCGCCGGCATTGACCCGGTGGGGCCAACTCGTCAGCCGGTACGGCCTGGTGCTTGTATTGGTGTGGATCGGCTTCGGCAAGTACGTGAAGATGGAGGCCCGGGTGCTGATTCAGCACAGCCCGCTGATGAGCTGGGTCTATGACGTATTCAGCGTCACCTTCGTCGCGTATGCCCTCGGCACGATGGAAATCGTTGCCGCCCTGCTCATTGCGGTGCAACCGCTATGGCCGCGGGTTTCGGCTGCCGGCAGCGCCCTGGCGGTGGTGCTGTTCTTGGGCACGTTGAGTTTCCTCTTCACCACGCCGGGCGTGGTCATGACGTACGCCCACGGCGTTCCGGTGCTCTCGGCGCTGCCCGGCCAGTTTCTGCTCAAGGATCTGGTCTTGATCGGGGTGGCGCTGTGGACGCTGGGCGACTCACTGGCGGCGGCAATCGCCGCGGGCAAGGAGCGCGGCCCTCGGTAGCACCGCGGCTGCCCGCTCGTCGGCGGCTGGAGCCGCCCCAGTCATTGTGTCGCGCAACGCCTTAAGGCCAGGGCCCGTCGGCCGGTTGCCGCGGCGCGCCCTTGATATGACGAAGCGATCGATTATAGGGTCGAGGCCACGGAGAGGAACCCCAGGCCGTGACCGAAACCGTTCGCCAGGCGCTAGACGTCGACGCGCTGCGGCGCAAGTACGCCGAAGAGCGTGCGCGCCGGTTACGCGCGGATGGCATCGCGCAGTACGTCGAGATGGCTGGCCCGTTCGCCCGATTTGCCGAAGACCCCTGGGTGAACGACGACTTCGTCCGTGAACCGCTCGCCGACGAGGTCGACGTCGCCATCATCGGCGCGGGATTCGGCGGGCTGTTGACCGGCGTTCGGCTACGCCAGCTCGGCGTCGAAAGCGTGCGGCTCATCGACAGGGCGGCCGACGTGGGCGGCACCTGGTACTGGAACCGCTATCCCGGAATCGCTTGCGACGTCGAGTCATACGTGTACATGCCGCTGCTCGAGGAGCTCGGCTACACGCCGACCGAAAAATACGCCAAGGGCCCCGAGATCTTCGCCCATTGCCGCCGCATCGCCGAACACTACGACCTTTACCGCGACGCCTGCCTACGTACCGACGTGCGGGAAATCCGTTGGGACGCAGCACGAGCGCGCTGGATCATCCGCACCGACCGCGGCGACGAGATGCGGGCCAGGTTCGTCTCCATGGCCAACGGGTATCAGGCCAAGCCCAAGTTGCCGGGCATCGAAGGACTGGGCGCCTTCGGCGGTCATGCGTTCCACACCAGTCGATGGGACTATGCCTACACCGGGGACCGACTGCAGCATCTGGCCGACAAGCGCGTCGGCATCATCGGAACCGGCGCCACCGCGATCCAGTGCATACCGCACCTCGGCGCGGCCGCCCGCCGGCTCTACGTCTTTCAGCGCACCCCGTCCTCGGTAGATGTCCGCGCCAATCGCGCGACCGATCCCCAGTGGGCCAACGCATTACGGCCCGGCTGGCAGCACGAGCGGATACAGAACTTCCAAATCCTCACCGCCGGAGGACAAGCCGACCAGGATATGGTCGCCGATGCCTGGACGAGCATCACCCGTAAGCTGCCCGTCATGCGTCACGACGGGGACGGCCTCGCCGATCCCGGACAACGCGGCCGCGACATCGAGCTGGCCGACTTCGCCAAGATGGACGAGATCCGGGCGCGCGTCGATGCGATCGTGACCGATCCTGCGACCGCCGAAGCGCTCAAACCGTGGTACGGCTACTTCTGCAAAAGGCCCTGCTTTCACGATGAGTATCTGCAGACCTTCAACCGGGACAACGTCACCCTGGTGGACACCCGGGGTCGCGGCGTGCAGCGCATCACCGAGACCGGCGTGGTGGTCGACGGTGTCGCCTACGAACTCGACTGTCTTATCTTCGCAACGGGTTTCGAGGTCGGCACCGACTATTGCCGCCGCACCGGGTTCGAGCTGATCGGCCGTGACGGCGTGACACTGACCGAGCACTGGGCCGACGGCGTGCGGACCTTCCAGGGCCTGTGCACGACCGGCTTCCCGAACTGCTTCATCGAAAGCATCGCCCAGGCCGGTCTGACGGTGAACTTCCCGTACCTGCTCGACGTGCAGGCCGGCCACGTCGCGTGGATCATTGCCACCGCGCTCGCCGAGGGGATCACCGAAATCGAGGCCGCGCCATCCGCCGAGGCCGCCTGGGTCGACACCGTGGTGTCCCGGTCGGTCGCCAGTGCCGAGCGGGCCAAGGTGTGCACGCCCGGCTACTACAACCGGGAGGGCAAGGCCGACGCCAAGACTCGGCAGGGCAGCTTCTTCTTCGGCGGACCCACCGAGTACGCCGACATCCTGCAGCGGTGGCGCGCCGACGGTGGCCTGGACGGAATGCTGACCCGCCGCGCGGGGGACCGGCCGTGACGAGCCGAAAAGCGCGCTCCCTCTACGCTATTGGGCGACTGCGCGCGGCGACCCGGCGCCGCCGTGGACCGAAGGTGGTGATCATCGGAGCGGGCTTCGGCGGCCTGGGCGCCGCCGTCGCGCTGCGCCGCGCGGGCATCGATGACCTGGTGATCGTCGAGGCGGCCGACGGCGTCGGCGGCACCTGGCGACGCAACACCTATCCCGGGGCCGCCTGCGACATCCAAAGCCACCTGTACTCGTTCTCCTTCGCCCCCAACGCGTCCTGGAGCCGCACCTACGCGCGCCAGCCCGAGATACTGGCCTACCTCGAATCGGTGGCCGACGATTTCGACCTGCGCCGCCAGCTCATGCTCGACACCACGGTGCGCTCCCTGCACTGGCACCCGCACACCGGCGGGTGGGATTGCCGGCTGGAGCGCGGCGGGCGCTCGACCACACTGACCGCCGACGTCGTCGTGTGCGCGATTGGGTTGTTCGGTTCTGCCAACCGCCCTGACATCGACGGCCTGGGCGACTTCACCGGCCCGGTGCTGCACACCGCGCAG
>NZ_LZLL01000224.1:0-10771 GCF_001669335.1 Mycobacterium sp. 1245852.3
GTCTCGGGGCATCCCGGCGGCCACGCCATCGACCACGACCGCGCGTTCGGCGACCTCGGGTTCGACTCGATGATCGGGGTCGAACTGCGCAACCGCCTCACCAGCCATACCGGACTGGCTTTGTCGCGAACGCTGATCTTCGATTATCCGACGCCGGCCGCGTTGGCCGATCATCTTCGCCGGCAACTGCTGCACGACGAGGCGGGCGAATCCGACGACGAAAGAATTTGGTCGACGCTGCGCAAGATTCCGGTGCGCGAGCTCCGAAGAACGGGAATGCTCGAAAAACTTTTATTGCTCGCCGGCGTACCGGAAACGTCGGCCGCAGACGCACATTCCGGTGTCGACGACATCGACTCGTTGAGCCCGGACGCGTTGATCGCGATGGCGCTGAGCTCGGCGGACGAGGAAGACACCGAGTGATGAATTCCCCACTGGCGGATATGATTACGCGAACAGCAAGACGCCCTAATGAGGCATGTGTTGAATACCAAAGACTTTTGCGCCGCGCTACGGGACGGCATAAACTTCCGGCATTACGCGGAGCCGTATTGAGGTTGGTCGGCAACCAAGAGAGCAGATCATGAGCGTCATCGCGGGTGTGTTCGGCGCAGTGCCGTCGCATCGCTACAGTCAAAGCGAGGTCACCGACCAGGTGGTCAAGTTCCCCGCGCTGGCCGAGCACGAAGAGATCGTCCGGCGCCTGCACGCCGCCGCCAAGGTCAACAGCCGCCACCTGGTGCTGCCCCTCGAGCGCTACCACGAGCTCACCGACTTCGGTGCCGCCAACGAGATCTTCGTCGACAAGGCCGTGGAGCTGGGCTGTGAAGCGCTGCTGGGCGCGCTCGACGAGGCCGGGCTGCGACCGCGGGACATCGACATGATCGCCACGACGACGGTGACCGGCATCGCGGTGCCGTCACTCGACGCGCGGATCGTCGGGCGGCTGGGCCTGCGCCCGGACGTGCGGCGGATGCCGCTGTTCGGCCTGGGTTGCGCGGCCGGGGCGGCCGGGGTGGGCCGGCTGCACGACTACCTGCGCGGTGCTCCGGACGGCGTCGCCGCGCTGGTGTCGGTCGAGCTGTGTTCGCTCACCTTTCCGACGGTCCGCCCGACCGTGTCGGGACTGGTCGGGACGGCGATGTTCGGCGACGGCGCCGCCGCCGTGGTCGCCGCCGGCGACCGTCGCGCCCAGCAATTGAATTCCGCCGGGCCAGACATCGTGGATTCGCGCAGCCGCCTGTATCCCGAATCGCTGCACATCATGGGCTGGAACATCGGCTCGGACGGCGTGCAACCGACGATGTCGCCGGAGCTGCCCAACGTCATCGACCGCTATCTGGCCGACGACGTGAGCAGCTTCCTCACGCCGCACGGGCTGACGAAGGACGACATCGGCGCCTGGGTCACCCACCCCGGCGGCCCCA
The DNA here is from genome assembly GCF_001669335.1 of Mycobacterium sp. 1245852.3. Classification (NCBI taxonomy): domain Bacteria; kingdom Bacillati; phylum Actinomycetota; class Actinomycetes; order Mycobacteriales; family Mycobacteriaceae; genus Mycobacterium; species Mycobacterium sp. 1245852.3. Next base: position 1,428 of record NZ_LZLL01000224.1, read on the forward strand.
AAGTGATCGACGCGATCGCCAAGAGCCTCGAACTGCCCCCGGAGGCGCAGGAACTGACCTGGCGCTCGCTGGGGGAGGTGGCCAACCTCTCGTCGGCGTCGGTGCTGCACATCCTGCGCGACACCATCGCCAAACCGCCGCCGGCCGCCAGCCCCGGCCTGTTGCTCGCGATGGGGCCCGGCTTCGGGTCCGAACTGGTGCTGCTGCGCTGGCATTGACGCTCTCGCGAAACCCGTTGCGGCCCAAGTGTTTACTCGAGCAACTCGGAGAGCTCCAACCAGCGTCCCTCCGTCGCGGCGACCTCGTCCTCGAGCGCGCGCAACTCCCGGGTGAGCCGGGTGATGCCGACGTGGTCGGACTGGTCGTGCGCGGCCAGTTCGTGGTGCTTGTCCGCGATCCGGTCCGCCAACCGCGCGAGCTGCCGGTCCAGGGCGGCCACCTCCTTTTCCGCGGCCCGGCGTTGTGCGCCGGACATCGCCTGGGCCTCGGGCGGGGAAGCGGGCCGCGGCGAATCGTGGGCGGCCCGGGCGGTCCGCTCGCCGGCGAGCCGCAGGTAGTCGTCGACGCCGCCGGGTAGGTGCCGCAACCGGCCGTCGAGCACCGCGTACTGCTGATCGGTGACCCGCTCCAGCAGATAGCGGTCGTGCGAGACGACGATCAGCGTGCCGGCCCACGAGTCCAGCAGATCCTCCATGGCGGCCAGCGTGTCGGTGTCGACGTCGTTGGTCGGCTCGTCCAGTAGCAACACGTTGGGCTCGGAAAGCAGGGTGAGCAACAGCTGCAGCCGCCGCCGCTCACCGCCGGAGAGATCCTCGACGCGGGCCGACAGCTGGCCTTGAGACCCGCGCACGCCGAAGCCGAGTCGCTCCAGCAGCTGCGCCGGGGTGACCTCGCGGCCGTCGACCTGGTAGCCGCCCTGCAGTCGGCCCAGCACATCGGCGATCCGGTCGCCGCGGACCGCGGCCAGCGCGTCGCCCTGCTGGTCGAGTACCGCCAGGCGCACGGTCCTGCCGCGCTTGACGCGGCCCGCGTCCGGCTCGATGGTGCCGTCGATCAACCTCAGCAGGGTCGACTTGCCGGCGCCGTTGGCCCCGACGATGCCGGTGCGCTCGCCGGGGGCGATCCGCCACTCGACATCGCGCAGCACCGGGCGGCCCCCGAACGAGACCGAGACGTCGAGCAGGTCGACCACGTCCTTGCCCAGCCGGGCGGTGGCCAGCTTGGCCAGTTCGACGGTGTTGCGCAGCGGCGGCACGTCGGCGATCAGCTGGTTGGCCGCCTCGATCCGGAACTTGGGTTTTGACGTCCGCGCCGGCGCGCCGCGGCGCAGCCATGCCAGCTCCTTGCGCATCAGGTTCTGCCGCTTGGCCTCGGCGACGGCGGCCATCCGGTCCCGCTCGACGCGCTGCAGAACGTAGGCGGCGTAGCCGCCGTCGAACGGTTCGACGATTCCGTCGTGCACCTCCCACGTCGTGGTGGCGACTTCGTCGAGGAACCAGCGGTCGTGGGTCACCAGCAGCAGCCCGCCGGTGTTGCGCGCCCAGCGTTGCCGCAGATGCCCAGCCAGGTGATGCCCTCGATGTCGAGATGGTTGGTCGGCTCGTCGAGCGCGATGACGTCCCATTCGCCGATCAGCAATCGGGCCAGCTGCACCCGGCGACGCTGCCCACCGGACAGGGTGGAAACCGTTGCCTCCCAGGCGATGTCGGAGACCAGCCCGGCGACCACGTCGCGCACCCGCGCGTCGCCGGCCCACTGGTGTTCGGCCGCCTCGCCGACGAGCGTGTAGCCCACGGTGCGGTCCGGGTCCAGGGTGTCGGCCTGGCTCAGCGCGCCGACCCGCAACCCGCTGCGCCGGGTGACCCGCCCGGCGTCGGGTCGTTGCTGACCGGTCAGCAGCCGCAGCAGGCTGGATTTGCCGTCGCCGTTTCGCCCGACGATGCCGATGCGGGCGCCGTCGTTGACCCCGAGCGTGATCGAGTCGAAGACCACCTGAGTCGGATATTCGAGGTGTACGGCCTCGGCCCCAAGTAGGTGCGCCACCGGGCCGACCCTAGCGTCCCGCCGCTAGCCGAGGGTCAGCAGCGCGTGGTCCACCTGGCTTTGGGTTTCCGCCGACGCCTTGCTGGCCACGGCGTCCAGGAAGCGGCTCGCGACGTCGCGCAGCTTCAGGTTCGCCTCCTGGGAACGCCACACCAGGATGTCGAACGCGCGCTCGGCCGAGATGCCGTACGCGGTCATCAGCACGCCCTTGGCCTGCTCGATGCGCGCGCGGGCATCGGCCACCGCCGACAGCACGTTGGTGATGTCGGAGTGCAGGGAGTCGGTGACGTCGACGTAGAACCCGGACGTGCCGGCCAGCGCACCGGTGCCGTCGACCATCCGATCGCCGGCGACGACGACGCACCGGGTGCGACCGGCGGTGTCGATGATGCGGTGCCGACTGCTGAACGGCTTGCCCTTCATCACGCGGTCGAGCACGGCCGCCACCCGCTCCCGGTCGTCCGGATGCTTGTGTTGCAGCAGCAGTTCCGTGGTGGGCTTGACCTGTCCCGGCTTGTAGCCGTGCATGCGCGCGACCGCGTCCGACCACTCCCAGCGATGGCCGTCGATGTAGAACCAGAACCTGCCGACGCGCTGCGGCTCGCCGAGGCCCAGCACCAGGTCGACCGCACTCAGGTCGCCTTCCTCGACGACGTCAGTCACCACCGGCTCACGGCGCTCAACAGTGTCGTCGCTGGAGTTCACCGTCATGGTGCGATTCCCCAATCCCCGTTGTGAAAACCTTGGCTTGTCAATTCCCGTTTTTGCGCGGCTCCATGCCTAGGCCACCCGGTACCGCTCGGCGTCGCGGTGTTTGAACTCGCACCCGAAGCCCGGGCGGTGCTGATCGGGCCGCAGGGCCCCGCCCTCGGGGGACAGGGCGCCCTCGAAGAGCAGGTGCTCGATGCGGTGGTGGTCGTGGAAGTACTCCAGGTGTCGCAGGTTCGGGATCGTGGTGGCGACGTGGGCGTGCAGGTTGGGAGCGCAGTGCCCGGACACGTCGACGTTGTAGGAAGCGGCCACGGCCGCGGCGCGCACCCAGTCGGTGATGCCCCCGCAGCGGGTGACGTCGATCTGCAGGCAGTCCACCGCGTCGGCGGCGAGCATCCGGTTGAAGTAGGCCAGGTCGTAGCCGTACTCGCCGGCGGTGACATCCGGACTCACCTGGTCGCGCACCTCCCGCAGGCCGGCCAGGTCGTCGGAGGAGACGGGTTCTTCGAACCAGGTGACGCCGTGGTCGGCCATGGCGTGGGCCACCCGGATGGCCTGCTTGCGGCGGTAGCCGCCGTTGGCGTCGACATACAGTTCGGTGTCCGGCCCGATCACCTTGCGCGCCAAGGCGATTCGATCCAGGTCGCGGCCCACGTCGGAGCCCCATGACTCGCCGATCTTGATCTTCACCCGCGGGATCTTCCACTCGCCGACCCAGCGTTCGAGTTGGCCACGCGTGGTGCGCTCGTCGTAGGTGGTGAAGCCGCCGCTGCCGTAGATCGGCACTTCGGGGTGCGCCATGCCGAGCAGCCGGCACACCGGCAGCTCCAGCAGCTTGCCCTTGAGGTCCCACAGCGCGGTGTCGAGCGCGGAGATCGCGCACGACGTCAGCCCGGGCCGCCCGTTGTTGCGCATCGCGATGACCATCGACTGCCACCGGGCCGGGATGTCCACGGCGCTGTGGCCGGTGAGCGTGCCGGCGAGCTTGCCGGTGATCAACGCGGCGCACGCGCCGTCGGCGTAGGTGTAGCCGATGCCGCGCCGGCCGCCGGCCGCAACCTCGGCGAGCACCAGCGTGGTCGACGACCACGACAGGGTGCCGTCGGCTTCCGGTGCGTCGGTGGGGATTTCGTAGGCCTGCGCGGTGACCCCTTCGATAGCCGCGTCGATGCGCGCGGTTGTCATCGCGCCCACCGGCGGCCCGCCCGCGCCGCGAGCCACGCGCCCACCCCCGCCGCACCGAGCGCGCCGGTACCGCTGATGGCCGGATGCTGGGACGCCCACAGTTGCGGGCTGCGCGCGTGCGACTTGTCATCGAACTGGCCGTGCGCGCCGTGGTCGGTGCCCGGTTCGTCGTCCAGCGGCTGCCACAGGTTGTGCGGCCGGCCGGGCCCGACGTGTTCCTCGGTCTGCTGGGAGTCGTAGCCGGTGCGCCCGAGGTAGCGGTCCAGCAGCGGCGCGACGAACTTCTGCCCCAGCAGCGTCACCATGGTGGAATCGCCGACCCAATACTGCTTTCGGCCCGGATGGTCGGCGGCATACACCACGCCCCGCGCGGCGACCTCGGGCTGGTAGATCGGCGGCACCGGCTGGGGATGGCGGGGCAGCCGGGACAGCACCCAGGAGAACTGCGGGGTGTTGACCGCCGGCATCTGCACGACGGTGATCCGCACCTTTGAGCCCTCGTGGAACAGTTCGCAGCGCACCGATTCGGTGAACCCGTTGACCGCGTGCTTGGCGCCGCAATAGGCCGACTGCAACGGGATCGACCGCTGGCTGAGCGCCGAGCCGACCTGCACGATGGTGCCGCGGTTGCGGGGGCGCATCTTGGCCAGCGCCGCCATGGTGCCGTGCACGTAGCCGAGGTAGGACACCTCGGTCACGCGCTTGAACTCCTCGGCGCTGATCTCGCGCAGCGGCGCGAACACCGAGGTGAACGCGACGTTGACCCACACGTCTATGGGGCCGAAGGCGGATTCGGCCTCGTCGGCGGCGGCGACGACGGCCGAGTGGTCGGCCACGTCGGTCGGGATCGCCAGCGCCTTGCCGCCGCCGGCCTCGACGTCGCGGGCGGCGCCGTCGAGGCCCGCGGCGCCGCGGGCGAGCAGGGCGACGTTGGCGCCGCGCCGCCCGAACTCCTTCGCGGTGGCGCGGCCGATGCCGGCGCTGGCTCCGGTGATCACCACTGTCTGTGTCATCGCAGAACTGCCTTTCGCTCGGTCGGAGTTGTCACTGATGGTGGGCGTCGTCGTCGGTGAGGATGGCCGTGCATTCGAGCATCAGGGCGTGCGCGAACGCCTGGGGCAGGTTGCCGCGCAGCTGGCGCTGCCGCACGTCGTACTCCTCGCAGAACAGCCCCGGCGGGCCGCACGCGGCGCGGTTGCGTTCGAACCAGCGCATGGCGCAATCGCCGTGGCCCAGTTGATGTTCGGCCAGCGCCATCATGAATCCGCAGAGCAGGAAGGCGCCCTCGGCGTCGCCGAGCTCGCGCTCGTCGTGCCGGAAGCGATAGACGAACCCGTCCTCGGTGAGTTCGCGGCGAACGGCGTCCAGGGTGGCCCGGGTGCGGGGGTCGTCGGCGGGCACGGCGCCGCGCACCGGCGGCAGCAGCAACGACGCGTCCACCCCCGTCAGCCGCGGGCTGCGCTGCCAGTAGCCGTGCGGGTGCAGGCTGCTCGACGCGGTCTCGGCCAGGATCGCGTCGGCCAGGGAAGTGCACGCGGTGACCTCTGGCCCGGCGCCGGCCAGCTTGGCGACGGCGCGCAGCCCGGCCACACAGGCCAGCCGGGACTGCGTCCAGTGCTCGTTCTCGATTTCCCACACCCCGGCATCCGGTTCACGCCAACGCTTTTCGATGGCCCGGATGGCGGTCTGCACCGCGCGCCACCCCTCGGCGTCGAGCCGGTCGGCGGCACCCGCCTTGGCCAGCAACTGCAGCGCCTCACCGAAGACGTCGAGCTGGAACTGCTGGTTGACCCAGTTGCCGACCTTGTCCGAGCCGCCGGGATAGCCGGGCAGGTCGAGCGTCTCCTCGCCGGGCACCGCGCCGCCGGTGACGGTGTAGGCGGGCTTGAGGTCGGGGCCGTCCTCGAGCAGCCGGGCGCCGACGAATTCGACCGCCCGGTCCAGCAGTTCGGTGGTGCCGACGGCGGCGGCGGCCATGCCGGCGTACACCTGGTCGCGGATCCAGGCGTAGCGGTAGTCGTAGTTCTGGTTGGTGTGCGCGCGTTCAGGCAGGCTCATGGTGGCGGCGGCCACCATGCCGCCCCCGCTGCTGGTCAGGCCGCGCAGCACCGCGTAGGAGTGGCTGCCGTCGCGCGCGGCGATGGTGCAGTTCAGCCGGGGCACGCTGCGCTGCCAGGCGGCCGCGGTGGCGTCCCAGGCCAGGTCGGGGTCCGGCGGCCGCTCGGGCAGCGCGCGTTCGGACAGCTCCAGCACCAGGTCGTGGTGCCGGCCGTCCTCGAGGGTGATCTCGCAGGTGAGCAGCTCGCTCCTGTCGTGCGAGGCCTTGACGACGCGGGCCTGGCAGCCGGCCAGCCACCGCCAGTGCAACCGGCCCGAGCGGCCGCTCCACACGCCGTCCTCGCAGGACGGCTGGCCGAGACCGTGCTTGCCGAACCCCGAGCCCGGCGCCAGCAGCACCCGCACCCGCGCCGTCCCGCGGCACACCGTGAGGCGGCGCAGCAGCACCACCCGGTCGGGGTCGCCCGGAAAGGCGAGCGCCTCACGGCATTCCACGGTGCCGTCGCGGGTGATCCAGCGGTTGCGCCAGATCAGGGTGCCCGGCTCGTAATAGCCGCCCCACACGTGCCGGACGTCGGTCGGCGTGATCGCGTAAACCCCGCCGCCGCCAATGAGATTGGAGAAGACGGCGTCGGAATCCCAGTGCGGCGCGCACATCCACGCGATGTCGCCCTGCGGCCCGATCAGTGCGCCGCGCTCGCCGTCGGCGAGCAACGCGTACTCACGCAGCACCCGGGGGGCGAAGGTCGTCTCGACGTCGATCGTTCGGTCAGCCACGGGCCCTCGCCTCCGACCTCCGTCCCGCAGTGGTATCGATCTTCCCGCCGGCCAGCCGTTCGGCGAGCCGCGAGGCCAGCGCCATGATGGTCAGCGCCGGGTTCGCCGAGCCCTGCGTGGGACACACCGAGCCATCGGCCAGAAACAGGTTCGGGACGCCCCACACGCGCTGATCGGAGTCGACGACCGAATTGTCCGGGCTGGTGCCCATCCGGGCGCCGCCGATCAGGTGGGCGAAGCGCTGGATGGTGAGCACGTCCTGGGCGTCGGCGGCGTGCAGGATGTCGCCGATCACCTTGGTGGAGTAGGCCATGTTGGCCTTGTCGTTGTCGCACAGCGTGTAGTCGAACCGGGCCACCGGGATGCCATACGGGTCCTTCGCTTCATCCCCAGAGGCCAGCGTCACGCGATTGTCCGGCAGCGGCAGCAGCTCGTTGAGCACGCCGACGGTCGCCCAGTGGTTGTAATCGCGCATGTACTCCCGCATCGCGCGGCCCCAGTGCCCCTCGGCCAGCACGTGTTCGGCCCAGCCGATGGGCAACGGCGATACGGTCTGGATGGCGAAGCCGCGGGCGAAGCCACGGGATTGGTCGGTCTCGTAGAACTGTTCGGAGGTCACCTCCGGGGGCGGCGCCTTGTACATCCGCACCTCCTCGGACCACCGGCCCGCGGACTGGGTGGCGCCCTGGACCATCACATAGCGCCCGACCTGGTCGTCGTTGTTACCCAACCCGTTCGGGAAGCGGTCGCTGGTCGAGTTCAACAGCAGCCGCGGTGTTTCGATCGAATACCCAGCTATGGCAACCACTTTGGCACGTTGCAGCCGCTCCTTGCCGCCCACCTCGTCGTAGTAGACCACGCCGCGGGCGGTGCCGCTCTCGTCCAGCTCGACGCGCGAGGCCATACAGTTGGCGCGGATCTCCACGGCGTGGGCCAGCGCGTCGGGCAGGTGCGTGACGTACGGGCTGGCCTTGGCGTTGACCTTGCAGCCCTGCAGGCAGTAGCCGCGGTAGATGCAGTGCGGGCGATTGCCGAAGGTGCCGTTGACGATGCCGACGGGCCCGACTCGCATCTCGATGCCGAGCTTGAGCGCTCCGCGCCAGATCTTGGCGGCGGCACCCGAAATAGGGTGCGGCGCAAACGGATAGCGATGTGGATCGCCCCACGGCCAGTTCTGGCCGGCCACCGGCAGCTCGAGCTCGACACGCTCGTAGTGGCGGCGGATGTCCTCGTAGCGGATGGGCCAGTCCGCCCCGACCCCGTCGCGGGTGTAGGTCTCGAAGTCGCTGGGGTGGAATCGCGGGGTGTATCCGGCGTAGTGCACCATCGAGCCGCCCACGCCGCGCCCGGAGTTGTTCTTGCCCAACTCGATCGGGTCATCGCCGCCGATGATGCGTTTCTGTGTCCAGTACAGCGCGTGCGATCCGGCCTCGTCGGACACCCAGTCCTCGTCGGGATGCCAGAACGGGCCGGCTTCCAGGATCACCACCCGCCAGCCCTCGCGGGCCAGCCGCTGCGCGAGCACCGAGCCACCGGCCCCGGCACCGACGACCACCAAATCGACCTCGTCGTCATCGGCGTAGCGCCGCATGGTCTTTTCGCCCGGTAGATCGCGGGTGTGCACGTCGAGCAGGAACCGCGAGTCGTTGTCCTTCGGTCCGACCGCACCCTTGAACAGGCCCCGCAGGAAGTCGCCCATCACAGCTCCCCGTTGTTCACGATTCGCACCGGGTCCTCGTCGGTGGCGCCCCGGGTCTCGTATGGTTCGCGCGCGGCGGCCGGACCGGTGGCGCCGCCGAGGCGCATGAAGCCGCGCGGGTAGGCCGGGCCGCCGAACCCGATCTCGTTCCACGCCCACGGGTGGGAGTAGAAGCCCGACAATGTCATTCGCATGCACACCGACCACGCCCGCTTGACGTTCAGGCTCTGCCACGCCCCGCCCTGCAGGTCGGCATGTGAGAATTTGTCGACGATCGCCTCGCGGGTGGTGATATCGGCGTCGGCGAAAGAGGTTGCGCCGTAGTGGTTCCTCGCCGTCTCGTCGAGACCGCGCAGCACCAGCCGCCAGGTGTCGCGGTCGTCGGGCATGTCGGCGTACTGGTAGCCGTCGAGGCGCCCGTCGGCGAGCTTCGAGTCCACCGACTCGGCCGCCGGCACCCGCGGTTCGACGTCCTGCGCGAGCACCGTGTCGCAGAACGCGCGCAGGCACGGCTCCTCTTCGGGGGTGAAAAACCGCAGCGGCCCAGGCGGTTCCAGGCGGGCCAGCACCACCTTGCGGGTGGCCTCGTCCCAGTTGTCGGCGGTCTCGAGCACGTCGTAGTCGGGGTAGCGCCCGATCATCTGCGGCGTGACGCCGCGCCGCTGCTTGGGCAGCCAGGACGGGTGCGGCGGTTTGCCGTCGGGGCGCAGGTTGGGCAGGTGGTCGGGGCGTGAGGTGTTGGCCATCTCGGGGATCCCAGCTCCCTAATCCCGGAACCGTTCGCGGCGCAGGATCGACGCCAATAGCCCCATCCCGCCGACCATGCACATCAATCCCGGCGCCGCGATCGGAGGCCCCATCGGCACGTTGT
>NZ_LZLL01000225.1:0-20830 GCF_001669335.1 Mycobacterium sp. 1245852.3
GCGGCCAAATGACCACCGGCGCAGCGTTTGCCGTCGCGCTGACCTTCGTCTGGCTCGGCATGGTGCTGGCCATCTCGTTCCTGGAAGCCCCGCTGAAATTTCGGGCGCCCAATGTGACGCTGCAGATCGGACTGAGCATCGGGCGGTTGATCTTTCGGGCGCTGAACACCGTCGAGGTGGCCTTCGCCCTGGTCATCGGGGCCATCGTGGTGGCCGGTCCCACCCGGGCGGGCGTCACGGTGGCCGTCGCCGTCGCGGTCGCCGCCCTGGCGATCCAGCTGGTCGTGGTGCGTCCGGCGCTGACCCGTCGTGCGGACAGGGTGCTCGCCGGATCGGACGGACCGCGCTCGCGCGCCCACTACTTCTACGTCGCGCTGGAGGCGGTCAAGGTGGTCGCCCTCGTGGTGGCGGGGATACTGCTACTGAGCGGCTAACTGCCCACCGACGAGGCCCCAGGCGGCCTTGCAAAGTTCGAAGGACCGACATGGATTCCATCTCGCTGACCGACCTCTCGGCCGAAAAGATCGCCGAGGCCAAGCAATCGCACAGCGGACGCGCCGCCCACACCATCCACGGCGGTCACAGCCACGAGCTTCGCCAGACCGTGCTGGCCCTGCTGGCCGGCCACGACCTGTCCGAACACGATAGCCCCGGCGAGGCGACCCTGCAGGTGCTGCAGGGCCACGTGCGGCTGACCACCAGCGGCGACGCCTGGGACGGCAAGGCCGGCGAATACGTCGCGATTCCGGCCGAACGGCACGCCCTGCACGCGGTCGAGGATTCGGTGGTCCTGCTGACCGTGCTGAAGACCATTCCGTCGGCGCACTAGCCCCGATGTTGTCGACGCCCTGGTCAACGAGCTTCGGACTGCGGGTCCCCATCGTCAACGCCCCGATGGGCGGCGTCGCGGGCGGCCGCCTGGCCGCGGCGGTGACGGCCGCCGGCGGCCTCGGCATGGTCGGCATGGGCAGCGTCGCGACCCGAGAGCTACTGGCCGAGCAGCTCCAGCACGTCCAGGGCAGATTCGGCATCGGCATGGTCGACTGGGTGATGCGCAACGAGGCCGGGCTGCTCGAGGACGCGCTGGCCGCCCGGCCCGCGCTGCTGTCGATCAGCTTCGGCACCGAATGGTCGTGGGTCGCCAAGGCGCATGACGCCGGGATCCCCACGGTCACACAGGTTTACGACAGCGACGGGGCGCGCCGGGCCGTCGACGCCGGCGTCGACATCCTGGTCGCGCGCGGGTCCGAGGGCGGCGGACATGGCGAGGACAAGCTGGGCTTGCTGCCGCTGCTGGACGCGGTGCTGGACGCCGTCTCGGTGCCGGTGCTGGCCGGCGGCGGTGTCGCCTCGGCGCGCAGCCTGGCCGCGGTGCTGGCCGCCGGCGCCAGCGGGGCGTGGGTGGGTACCCGGTTGTCGGCGTGTCCGGAGGCGTTGACCGGCGACACGGGCCGTCGGGCGCTGGTCACGGCCACCGAGACCGACACCGCCGTCACGCGGGTCTTCGACGTCGCCAAGGGCCTGCCCTGGCCCGCACGCTTCCCGTCGCGGGTGTTGGCCAACGACTTCGTCGAGCACTGGACGGGCCACGAGGAGGCGCTGGACGCGGGCGCCTGCGATGAGCTGGCCGCCGCGATCGCCGCCGGCGATTGCCGGATCGCGCCGGTGGATGCCGGTCAGGGCGTGGGGATGATCCGCGACGACGCGTCGGTGGCCGACGTCATCGACGAGATGTGTACCGGGGCCGAGGAATTGCTGTCCCGCTGGGGGCCTACCGGCGGGCGGGCCTGAGCACGACGCAACAGCGGTCCGGGCCGGGACAGAGCCGGGCGTCGGGGCCGTGCGGTGCGAGCGCGTCGGCCACGCCGGTGAGCAGCGCGTGGTTCATGTTGCAGGCCAGCTCCGTCTGCTCCTGGGCCAGCGCGTGGAAGGGGCAATTGGCGAGCTCGACCTCGTCGTCGGATAACCGCGGCTCGTAGCCGTACCGGCCGAGCAGGCTGACCGCGCGCCGCAGCGCGGTCGCGGCGTCGGCGGGCGGTCGCTTGCCGGCGCCGATCGAGTGGCCGTACTCGCGGGCGACGCGGTTGAGCACCTCGGTGACCGGCTCCCCGGTACCGGCCGAGCGGGCGATGGCCGTCGCCATCAGGCGCCCGGCCAGCTCGTATTCGCGCTGCGGAAGGCTGACCGCGATGTCGCGGCGCGCCCGCCGATACAGCTTGGAGGTCCGTCCGGCGCCGGGCCCGGAGCGGCCGGTGCGGCGCGCGAACTCGGTTTCCAGCAGACCCTCGGCGGTGAGCCGGTCCAGGTGAAACTTGGCCTGATGGTGGGGGATTCCCACCGCGTCGGCCGCCTGGTCGCGGCTCACGAGCCCTGGTTGGGCGCACACGAACTGATAGAGCCGGCGGCGCACCGGGTCGGCGAGCGCGCCGATACCAGCGGCGTCGCGCTCCAGGGCGTCCGCGTCGTCCATCGACCACCCTTTACTAACAGACAAAATGCTTGACGCTACAGTCTACCCAATCTAACGTTCAAAATATTATCCGTTAGAAATGGAGGTCGCCATGAGCACCAACCACGTCAGCACCACCAACGCCCTGGCCGATCAGCTGCGGGATCCGGCCTACTCGGCATACTTCGCGCTGCGCGCCGTATTCACGGTCGCGCCCATCGTTTTCGGCCTGGACAAGTTCTTCAACCTGCTGACGCACCCGCATCGCTGGAGCATGTACCTGGCCGGATGGATCGACGATCTGGTGCCCGGCACCGCCGATCAGTGCATGTACCTGGTGGGGGTCATCGAGATCGTGGCCGGGCTGCTGGTCGCGGTGGCCCCGCGGCTCGGCGCCTGGGTGGTCGCGGCGTGGCTGGCCGGCATCATCATCGACCTGGTCAGCGGGCCCGGCTTCTACGACGTCGCGCTGCGCGACTTCGGTCTGCTCGTCGGCGCAATCGCGCTGGCCCGGCTGGCGCAGGGCGTGCACACGGGCGCCATCGGGGGTGCCGTCACCACCCGATGACGGTCACACCGCCCGCAGGTAGCGCCTGGCGATGAGGCGCTGACCGACCTTCACCACCGGCCCGCCGGCCTTGCTCCACCAGGTCGCGGGCCGGGAGAAGGCCGACACCTCCGCGTACACCGCCGAGGTGGCCGGGTCGCGCCGCACCACGAAGCGTTCCTCGCCGGACTCCGGATGGCCCGGCAGGGTGCCGTAGCCGAACCCGCGGATGTCGGGTTCGTCGACGACGTAGACGACGCGGCAGGGTGCCGGCACAAAGCCGAGCTTCACCACCACCACCGCGTCGACGACGGCGATCTCGGAGCTGGCCTGCACGCGCAACCCGGACCCGCGCTGCATGCCCCAGCGCATGACGGCGGCCGCGGCCTGCTCGAAACGCTGCTGGCCCGTGCCGATTTGGCGCTCGACGTGTTGATGGTCGTAGCCGGCGGGCAGATCGCCGCTCGCGGTCGCCCCCACTTCGGGGTAGGTCAGGGGTAGTTCCTCGAGCGCGCGCAGGTCCACGTGCTCAGCTTGCCACGCCGGGATGCGCGGTGGCATTCGGCGCGTACGGTCTAAAGGTGTGACCGCAGAAAACACGAAAACTGTTGCAGGGGCGTCCGGAACATTCACCTTCGGCGGTGACCTGACCGTCAACCGACTCGGCTTCGGCGCCATGCGCCTGACGGCCAAGGGCGTGTGGGGCCCGCCCGACGACCGCGACGAGTGCGTCCGGGTGCTGCGGCGGGCCGTCGAACTCGGGGTGAACTTCATCGACACCGCCGACTCCTACGGCCCGTACTACTCCGAGGAGATCATCCGCGAGGCGCTACACCCCTACGACGGCCTGGTGATCGCGACCAAGGCGGGGCTGCTGCGCACGGGCCCCGACGTCTGGATTCCGTTGGGCAACCCGAGTTACCTGCGCCAGGAATGCGAGATGAGCCTGCGCCGGCTGGGCGTCGACACCATCGACCTGTTCCAGCTGCACCGCATCGATGCGAACTTCCCGCTGGAAGACCAGGTGGGCGAGCTGCTCACCCTGAAGAACGAAGGCAAGATCCGCCACATCGGCCTGTCCGAGATCGACGTCGACCAGCTGAAGACCGCCCTGCGCATCACCGAGATCGTGTCGGTGCAGAACATGTACAACCTGACGGCCCGCAGCGCCGAGCCGCTGCTCGACGAGGCGACCAAACAGGGCATCGGGTTCATCCCGTGGTTCCCGCTGGCGGCCGGGCCGCTGGCGGCCGCCGACGGCCCGCTACAGCGCATCGCCGCCGACCACGACGCCTCGCCGTCACAGTTGGCGCTGGCTTGGCTGCTGAAACGCTCGTCGGTGATGGTGCCGATCCCGGGGACGTCCAAGGTCGCGCACCTCGAGGAGAACGTCGCCGCCGCCGAGATCGAGCTGTCCGACGACGAATTCGAGACGTTGTCGGCGGCCGGCGCCCAGCAGCCGGCCTAACCACCGCGCGAAAGCCCGCCGGCCGGGCAATACGGTGTGGTGGTGGCCGAACACCAGCGACACCCCGGCGGCGGGTTCAATCCGCCGGAACCGACGACCAAGGGCGGGCCCGACTACGGCAGGTTCATCGACGCCGTGCGCTCGTTGCAGGATCACGCCCGGGCCGCCGACGCGCCCGACGAGGTGATCACCGAGGCGGCCGACCTGCTGGAGAAGGTGTCGGCGCTGCTGGCCCCGTACGACGCCGACGAATGGGCGTCCCCGTCGGGCCGGCGGATGGACCTGCCGATGCGCGGCAACATCCTGACCATCCCGATGTCGGCGCACAGAGGCGACGACGGCCGCGTCCACGGCCAGGCCCGCTTCGCCCGGTTCCACCTGGGCCGCAATGGCGCCGTGCACGGCGGCGCGCTGGGCATGCTGTTCGACTCGGTCCTCGGGTTGTCGGCCTCGGTGCTGACCGGCAACCCGCGCCAGCGCACCGCCTACCTCAAGATCGACTACCGCCACATCGTCCCGATCGAAAAGGAACTGCAGTTCGACGCGGGCGTCGATCGGGTGGACGGGCGCAAGATCTTCGTGTCGGGCCGGCTGACCGACGGCGATCGATTGCTGACCGAAGCCGAAGCGCTGTTCGTGCGGCTCAAACCTGGCCAGCCCTGAGCGGGGTCGGCCCCGATAGCATTGCAGCGATCGACGCCTCACACGACCAACCTTGGAGAACCAGCCTCATGAGCGCCCCCGCCAACCACGTCCCGCTTGCCCCTATCCGGGTGCCCGCCGGGACCACCGCGGCCGCCGCGGTCGGCGAAGCCGGGTTGCCGAGGCGCGGCACGCCCGATGCCGTCGTGGTGGTGCGCGACGACTCGGGAAAGCTGCGCGACCTGAGCTGGACGCCCGACGTCGACGCCGAGGTGGTCCCGGTGGCCGCCAACACCGACGAGGGCCGCAGCGTCATCCGGCATTCGGCGGCACACGTACTGGCCCAAGCCGTCCAGGAGCTGTTCCCGCAAGCCAAGCTTGGGATCGGGCCGCCGATCACCGACGGCTTCTACTACGACTTCGACGTGCCGGAGCCGTTCACACCGGAAGATCTGGCCAAGCTGGAAAAGCGGATGCGCCAGATCGTCAAAGAGGGCCAGCTGTTCGAGCGGCGGGTGTACGAGTCCAAGGACCAGGCGCGCACCGAGCTGGCCAACGAGCCGTACAAGCTCGAACTCGTCGACGACAAGTCCGGCGACCCCGAAATAATGGAGGTCGGCCCCCCTGGTTCCAATGACGAACTCACCGCCTATGACAACCTCAATCCCCGTACCCGGCAACGGGTTTGGGGTGACCTGTGCCGGGGTCCGCACATCCCGACGACCAAGCACATCCCTGCGTTCAAGCTGACCCGAAGCTCGGCCGCCTACTGGCGCGGCGACCAGAGCAACGCCAGTCTGCAACGCATCTACGGCACCGCCTGGGAGTCACAGGAGGCGCTGGACGCCTACCTCGAGCTGATCGAAGAGGCCCAGCGCCGCGACCACCGCAGGCTGGGCGTCGAGCTGGACCTGTTCAGCTTCCCCGACGAAATCGGTTCCGGCCTGGCGGTTTTCCACCCCAAGGGCGGCATCATCCGTCACGAGCTGGAGGAGTACTCGCGGCGCAAGCACATCGAGGCCGGTTACGAGTTCGTCAACACCCCGCACATCACTAAGGAGCAGCTGTATATCACGTCGGGCCACCTCGAGTGGTACGCCGACGGCATGTACCCGCCGATGCACCTCGACGCGGAGTTCAACGCGGACGGCACGGTGCG
The DNA here is from genome assembly GCF_001669335.1 of Mycobacterium sp. 1245852.3. Classification (NCBI taxonomy): domain Bacteria; kingdom Bacillati; phylum Actinomycetota; class Actinomycetes; order Mycobacteriales; family Mycobacteriaceae; genus Mycobacterium; species Mycobacterium sp. 1245852.3. The sequence goes on from NZ_LZLL01000225.1 coordinate 6,266, forward strand.
CAAGCCCGGGCAGGACTACTACCTCAAGCCGATGAACTGCCCGATGCACCACCTGATCTACCGGTCGCGCGGCCGCTCGTACCGCGAGCTTCCGTTGCGGCTCTTCGAATTCGGCAGCGTGTACCGCTACGAGAAGTCGGGCGTGGTACATGGCCTGACCCGGGTGCGCGGCATGACCCAGGACGACGCCCACATCTACTGCACGCGCGAGCAGATGCGCGACGAGCTGACCTCGCTGCTGCGCTTCGTGCTCGACCTGCTGGCCGACTACGGGCTCAACGACTTCTACCTGGAACTGTCCACCAAGGACCCGGAGAAGTACTCGGGCTCCGACGAGATGTGGGACGAGGCCACCGAAGTCCTGCGCGAGGTCGCCGTGGCGTCCGGGTTGCATTTCGTTCCCGACCCCGGTGGCGCGGCGTTCTACGGCCCGAAGATCTCGGTGCAGGTCAAGGACGCGTTGGGCCGCAGCTGGCAGATGTCGACCATCCAGCTCGACTTCAACATGCCCGACCGATTCGAGCTGGAATACACCGCGTCCGACGGGTCGCGGCAGCGGCCGGTGCTGATCCACCGCGCGCTGTTCGGATCGATCGAGCGATTCTTCGGCATCCTCACCGAGCACTACGCGGGGGCGTTCCCGGCGTGGCTGGCGCCGGTGCAGGTGGTGGGCATACCGGTCGCCGACGACCACGTGGAATACCTGGAAAGCATTGCCGCACAGTTGAAATCGCACGGTGTGCGGATCGAGGTCGACGCCAGCGACGACCGGATGGCCAAGAAGATCGTCAACCACACCAATCAGAAGGTCCCGTTCATGTTGCTGGCCGGCGACCGCGACGTCGAGGCCGGCGCCGTCAGCTTCCGGTTCGGGGACCGCACCCAGATCAACGGCGTGCCCCGCGACAGCGCGGTCGACGCGATCGTGAAGTGGATCGCCGATCGCGAGAATTCCGTGCCCACAGCCGAACTCGTGAAAGTGTCAAGTGGTGAGTGACTGTGAGTGATCGCCAACCCGCCGAGCAGGGCACCGATGACACCATCCTGGACAGGGGTGTCGGCGAGCAAGACCACCTGCAGCGGCTGTGGACGCCGTACCGGATGACCTACCTGGCCGAGGCGCCGCTGAAGCGCGACCCCAACTCGTCGAGCAAGAGCGAGCAGCCGTTCACCGACATTCCGCACCTCGCCGACGAAGACGGTCTGGTGGTCGCCCGCGGCGAACTCGTCTACGCCGTGCTCAACCTGTACCCGTACAACCCCGGCCACCTGATGGTGGTGCCCTATCGGCGGGTCTCCGAACTCGAGGATCTGACCGACCCGGAAAGCGCGGAGCTGATGTCCTTCATTCAGAAGGCGATTCGCGTCATCAAGAACGTGTCCCGGCCGCACGGTTTCAACGTCGGCCTGAACCTGGGGACGTCGGCGGGTGGCTCGCTGGCCGAACACCTGCACGTGCACGTGGTGCCGCGCTGGGGTGGCGACGCGAATTTCATCACCATCATCGGCGGGTCCAAGGTGATCCCGCAATTGCTGCGCGAGACGCGTCAACTGCTGGCCACGGAGTGGACGAAACAACCATGAGCTGCGCCGGCGACGATGCAGCGGGGGTACCACCCGCTTGCGGGGGACGAAGCGATGAGGCGGGGGCGCCTCCCGCTTGCGGGGGAGAGCGGCGCGCATGAGTAGAGTGCCGTTCCTGTCGCGGGCGGCGTTCGCGCGGCTGACCACTCCGACCGCACGGGCATGCCTGCGGCTGGGATTGACCCCCGACGTCGTCACCGTCCTGGGCACCATCGTCGCGGTGGCCGGGGCGCTGATCCTGTTCCCGATGGGCAAGCTGTTCATCGGCACGCTGGTGGTCTGGTTCTTCGTCCTCTTCGACATGCTCGACGGGGCGATGGCCCGGGAACGCGGCGGCGGCACCCGATTCGGCGCGGTGCTGGACGCCACCTGCGACCGGGTCAGCGACGGCGCGGTGTTCTGCGGGCTGCTGTGGTGGATCGTCTTCGGCCTGCACGACAAGCTGCTGGCGGTGGCGACGCTGATCTGCCTGGTCACCTCGCAGGTGATTTCCTACATCAAGGCCCGCGCGGAAGCCAGCGGGCTGCGCGGCGACGGCGGCCTGATCGAACGGCCGGAGCGGCTGATCATCGTGCTGGTCGGCGCGGGCGTGTCGGACTTTCCCTACGTCGCCTGGCCGCCCGCGCTGCCGGTCGCGATGTGGGTGCTGGCGCTGGCCAGCCTGCTCACCTGCGCGCAGCGGCTGCACGCGGTGCGCACCTCGCCGGGGGCGACCGACCGGCTGGTCGGATCGGACGGCCCGTGATTCCCACTCCGCCGGGCATGAAAACGCTTGGGGCGCAACGTCGGATGGCCCGCCAGCTGGCCAGCCGGACGGTGGGCCGCCTGACCGGCGGGATGGGCGCCGACTGGGCGTACGCCTCGGGGTGGATGGCGGTGCGGGCGATGCCGGAGTTCGCCGCGCGCAACGCCTTTGAGGCCGGGGCGCGCTATGCCGCGCGCGGCGGCGGCCCCGACCAGCTGCGCAAGAACCTGGCCCGCGTCATTGCTGTGCCGCCCGAGGAGGTGCCGGACTCGCTGATGCGGGCCTCGCTGGCCTCCTACGCCCGCTACTGGCGCGAGGCGTTCCGGTTGCCGGGCATGGACCTGGTTGCGGTGGGCCGCGCGCTGCACGACTCGGTGCTGGGGCGAGAGAACATCGAGGCGGCGCTGGCCAGCGGCCGCGGCGCGGTGATCGCCTTGCCGCACAGCGGCAACTGGGACATGGCCGGGGTATGGCTGGCGCAGACCCACGGCACCTTCACCACCGTCGCCGAGCGCCTCAAACCCGAGTCGCTCTATCGGCGCTTCATCGCCTACCGCGAGGGCCTCGGCTTCGAGGTGCTGCCGCTGTCCGGGGGAGAGCGGCCGGCGTTCGACGTGTTGTGCGATCGGCTGCGGGCCAACCGGGTGGTGTGCCTGATGGCCGAGCGCGACCTGACCCGCACCGGCGTGCAGGTCGACTTCTTCGGTGAGCCCACCCGGATGCCGGCCGGGCCGGCGAAGCTCGCGATCGCGACCGGCGCGGCCCTGCTGCCGGCGCACTGCTGGTTCGAGGACCGGGGCTGGGGCGTCGACATACAGTCGCCGCTGGATTGCACCGGCGGCGACGTCGGCGCCATCACCCAGGTGTTGGCCGATCATTTCGCCAAGAACATCGCCGCCCGTCCCGAGGACTGGCACATGATGCAGCCGCAGTGGCTGGCCGACCTCCCGGAAGCCAAGCAGGCCCGGCTAAAGGACACCTGATGCGGATCGGGATGGTCTGCCCCTACTCGTTCGACGTTCCGGGCGGGGTGCAGTCGCACGTCCTGCAACTGGCCGAGGTGATGCGCGCCCGGGGCCATGACGTCAGCGTGCTCGCGCCGTCCTCGCCGCACGCCGCGCTGCCCGACTACGTCGTCTCGGCCGGCAAGGCCGTCCCGATTCCTTACAACGGGTCCGTGGCCCGGCTGCGGTTCGGGCCGGCCACCCACCGCAAGGTCAAAAAGTGGCTCGCCGAAGGCGAATTCGACGTGCTGCACCTGCACGAGCCGAACGCACCGAGCCTGTCCATGCTGGCCCTCAACATCGCCGAGGGCCCGATCGTGGCGACGTTTCACACGTCGACCACCAAATCGCTGACGCTGACGGTGTTTCAGGGCATCCTGCGTCCGATGCACGAGAAGATCGTCGGCCGGATCGCGGTCTCCGACCTGGCGCGACGCTGGCAGATGGAGGCGCTGGGCACCGACGCGGTGGAGATCCCCAACGGCGTCGACGTCGCCTCGTTCGCCTCCGCCCCGCCCCTGGACGGCTACCCGCGCGCCGGCAAGACCGTGCTGTTCCTGGGCCGCTACGACGAACCGCGCAAGGGCATGTCGGTGCTGCTCGAGGCGCTGCCCGGGCTGGTCGAGCGGTTCGATGACGTGCAGCTGCTGGTCGTCGGCCGCGGCGACGAGGACCAATTGCGCGTCGCGGCAGGCGAATTCGTCGACCGGATCCGCTTTCTGGGCCAGGTCGACGATGCCGGGAAGGCCTCGGCCATGCGCAGCGCGGACGTGTATTGCGCGCCCAACCTCGGCGGGGAGAGCTTCGGCATCGTCCTCGTCGAGGCGCTGGCCGCCGGGACGCCGGTGGTGGCCAGCGACCTGGACGCCTTCCGGCGCGTGCTGGCCAACGGTGACGTGGGCTGCCTGGTGCCCGTCGGCGACAGCGACGCGCTTGCCGATGCGGTGATCGCGGTGCTGGAGGATGATGTGCTGCGGGAACGATATGTGGCGGCCGGTTCGGCAGCTGTCCAGCGCTACGACTGGTCAGTGGTCGCCAGCCAGATCATGCGGGTGTACGAGACGGTCGCCGCGTCAGGCGCCAAGGTTGAGGTGGCCAGTTGATGACATGGCTGATTGTCGCCATCGCGGTCTTCGTCGCGGTGCTGGCGGTCGTCGGCGCCTGGGCCTACCGGACCGCCAACCGGCTGGACCGGCTGCACGTCCGCTACGACCTGTCCTGGCAGGCACTCGACGGCGCGCTGGCCCGGCGCGCGGTGGTGTCGCGCGCGGTCGCCATCGACGCCTACGGCGGCGCGTCCGAAGGGCGACGGCTGGCGGCGCTGGCCGACGCCGCCGAAGGCGCGCCCCGGCCCGCGCGGGAGAACGCCGAGAACGAGCTGTCGGCCGCGCTGGCCGTCGTCGATCCGGCGTCGCTGCCGGCCGGGCTGATCGCCGAGCTGGCCGACGCCGAGGCCCGGGTGGTGCTGGCCCGCCGCTTCCACAACGACGCGGTCCGCGACACCCTGGCCCTGGCCGAACGGCCCCTGGTGCGGCTCTTTCACCTGGGCGGCACCGCGGCGCTGCCGAGCTATTTCGAGATCGTCGAGCGACCACACGCGCTGGCCCACGGCGATCACGGCGTCCTCAACCACCGCACCTCGGCGCGCGTCGTGCTGCTCGACGAGACCGGCGCGGTGCTGCTGCTGTGCGGGTCGGACCCCGCGCTGGCCGAGCGGCACGCGCCGAAATGGTGGTTCACGGTGGGCGGCGAAGTTCAGCAAGGGGAGCGGCTGGCCGAGGCCGCCGCGCGGGAGCTGGCCGAGGAAACCGGCCTGCGGGTCGCGCCGGCCGAGATGATCGGGCCGGTCTGGCGCCGCGACGAGGTCTTCGAGTTCAACGGCTCGCTGATCGACAGCGAGGAGTTCTACTTCGTCTACCGCACCCGGCGGTTCGAGCCGTCGCGCACCGGACGAACCGAGCTGGAACGCAGCTACATCCACGGCCACCGCTGGTGTGACGCTGCTGACATCGCGCAGCTGGTGGCGGCGGGGGAGACGGTGTATCCCATGCAGCTATCCGGACTGCTCATCGACGCGGCCGCGCTGGCCGGCGGCCGCGCGCCGGGCCCGCTGCTGTCCATCCGCTGACTCCGCGTGGTGAACGCGGCCAAAGCGCCTCATTAGACTGGGTCGACAACGGTTGAAGGAGATCAAGCAGTGAGTACCGCCCACCCCCCGAACGGCAACGGGCGAACCGGGACGGCGCGCGTCAAGCGCGGCATGGCCGAGATGCTCAAGGGCGGCGTCATCATGGACGTCGTCACCCCCGAGCAGGCCAAGATCGCCGAGGCCGCCGGCGCCGTCGCCGTCATGGCGCTGGAACGGGTGCCCGCCGACATCCGCGCGCAGGGCGGGGTGTCGCGGATGAGCGACCCGGACATGATCGAGGGCATCATCGCCGCGGTGACCATCCCGGTGATGGCCAAGGCCCGCATCGGCCACTTCGTCGAGGCGCAGATCCTGCAGAGCCTCGGCGTGGACTACGTCGACGAGTCCGAGGTGCTCACCCCGGCCGACTACACCCACCACATCGACAAGTGGAAGTTCACCGTGCCGTTCGTGTGCGGGGCGACCAACCTCGGTGAGGCGCTACGGCGCATCAGCGAGGGCGCGGCCATGATCCGCTCCAAGGGCGAGGCCGGCACCGGCGACGTCTCCAACGCGACCACGCACATGCGGGCCATCGGCGGCGAGATCCGCCGCCTGACATCGCTGTCCGAAGACGAATTGTTCGTGGCCGCAAAGGAATTGCAGGCCCCCTACGACCTGGTCGTGGAGGTGGCCCGGGCGGGCAAGCTGCCGGTGACGCTGTTCACCGCGGGCGGCATCGCCACCCCGGCGGATGCGGCGATGATGATGCAGCTCGGCGCCGAGGGCGTGTTCGTGGGCTCGGGCATCTTCAAGTCCGGTGACCCCGCCGCGCGCGCTGCCGCGATCGTCAAGGCGACCACGTTCTACGACGACCCCGACGTGCTGGCCAAGGTGTCGCGCGGGTTGGGCGAGGCGATGGTCGGCATCAACGTCGAACAGATCGCGGAGCCGCACCGGCTGGCCGAACGCGGCTGGTAAAACTTCTCCGTGGCGATCGAAGAGATTCTTGATCTCGAGCAACTCGAGGTCAACATCTACCGGGGCAGCATCTTCAGCCCAGAGTCGGGATTTTTGCAGCGCACCTTCGGGGGGCATGTAGCCGGGCAGTCGCTGGTGTCGGCGGTGCGCACCGTCGACCCGCACTATCAGGTGCATTCGCTGCACGGGTACTTCCTGCGGCCCGGGGACGCCAAGGAGCGCACGGTCTTCATCGTCGAGCGCTCCCGCGACGGCGGGTCCTTCGCCACCCGGCGGGTGAACGCCATCCAGCACGGCGAAATCATCTTTTCCATGGGCGCCTCCTTCCATACCGACCAGGAGGGCATCCACCACCAGGACCCGATGCCGGCCGCGCCGCCGCCGGACGGGCTGCCGGGGCTGGACTCGATCAAGGTCTTCGACGACGCGGGATTCAAGCAGTTCGAGGAGTGGGACGTCTGCATCGTGCCGCGCGATCGGCTGCAGCTGTCGCCGGGCAAGGCTTCCCAGCAGCAGGTGTGGTTCCGCCATCGTGATCCGCTGCCGGACGACCCGGTGCTGCACATCTGCGCGCTGGCCTACATGAGCGACCTGACGCTGCTGGGATCGGCCCAGGTCACCCATCTCGACGTGCGCGAGCACCTGCAGGTGGCGTCGCTGGACCACGCGATGTGGTTCATGCGGGCGTTCCGGGCCGACGAGTGGCTGCTCTACGACCAGAGCTCGCCGTCGGCCAGCGGCGGCCGCTCGCTGTGCCAGGGCAAGATCTTCACCCAGTCCGGTGAGATGGTCGCGGCGGTCATGCAGGAGGGGCTGACCCGCTTCAAGCGCGGATACCAGCCGACGTGAGCGCGCCGTGACCCATCCCAGGATCGGGGTGCTGGCGCTGCAGGGCGACACCCGCGAGCACCTGGCCGCCCTGGGCGAGGCCGGCGCCGAATCGATGCCGGTGCGGCGGCGTAGCGAGCTCGAGTCGGTCGACGGGTTGGTCATCCCCGGTGGCGAATCGACCACCATGAGCCATCTGCTGGGAGATCTCGGGCTGCTGGAGCCGTTGCGGGGCCTGCTGGCCGACGGGCTGCCCGCCTACGGCGCCTGCGCCGGGATGATCCTGCTGGCCAGCGAGATTCTGGACGCCGGCGCGGGCGGGCGCGAGGCGCTACCGCTGCGGGCGATCGATATGACGGTGCGGCGCAACGCTTTTGGACGACAGGTCGACTCGTTCGAGGGTGACATCCCGTTCGCTGGGCTCGACGATCCGGTGCGCGCGGTGTTCATCCGCGCCCCCTGGGTGGAGCGCACGGGCGACGGCGTCGAGGTGCTGGCCAGCGCGGCCGGACATGGCGTCGCGGTGCGGCAAGGACGCAACCTGGCGACGGCGTTTCACCCCGAGATGACCGGCGACCGGCGCATCCACCACCTGTTCGTCGACCTCGTCACCGGAGGTGACGATTGACCGCACCGGGGCCGCCGAGCGTCACGCAGGAGTGACGTCCGGTAACGACTGCCATGCTGGCGTGACGGTCGGCGCATCGGGCGTCCACGTAGACTCGTCTGGCCACAAAAACAAGAGGACTTTCAGATAGGACAGCGATGAGCGGCCATTCCAAGTGGGCCACCACCAAGCACCAGAAGGCCGTCAAAGACGCGCGCCGGGGCAAGGAGTTCGCCCGGCTGATCAAGAACATCGAGGTCGCCGCCCGCACCGGCGGCGGTGACCCGGCGGGCAACCCGACGCTCTACGACGCCATCCAGAAGGCGAAGAAGACCTCGGTGCCCAACGACAACATCGAGCGCGCCCGCAAGCGTGGGGCGGGCGAGGAAGCCGGCGGCGCCGACTACCAGACCATCATGTACGAGGGCTACGGGCCCAACGGCGTGGCGGTGCTCATCGAGTGTCTGACCGACAACCGCAACCGGGCCGCCGGCGAGGTCCGGGTCGCGGTCACCCGCAACGGCGGCAACATGGCCGATCCCGGCTCGGTGTCCTACCTGTTCACCCGCAAGGGCGTCGTCACGCTGGAGAAGAACGGCCTGACCGAGGACGACGTGCTGACCGCGGTGCTGGACGCCGGCGCCGAGGACGTCAACGACCTCGGCGACAGCTTCGAGATCATCTCCGAGCCGACCGACCTGGTCGCGGTACGCACCGCACTACAGGACGCCGGCATCGACTACGAGTCCGCGGAGGCCAGCTTCCAGCCGTCCGTCAGCGTGCCGGTCGACGTCGAGGGCGCGCGCAAGGTGTTCAAGCTCGTCGACGCCCTGGAGGACAGTGACGACGTGCAGAACGTCTGGACGAACGTCGACCTGTCCGACGAGGTGCTGGCCGCGCTCGACGAAGAATAGGCCTGCGGCGTCAGGGTACGATATCCCACCCCTGGCCTGGATCTCCATTGCACCAGCGGGTTGACACCCAGGTCCCCGGGTCGGGGCCGCCGAGGACGGCGAGGCAACCACCCAGGACGGCCGTGATCTGGCCGTTGGGCTGCACGTTCCACCGCTGGCTGTCCCAACAGGCCACGAGGTGCGCCGCCCCCGTGCCGTCGGAATTCAGGCATTGCCCGGGAAAGGCCGCGCTCTCGAGTCGCCCGATACCGCTGAGAGTCCAACGCTGCGAGTCCGCACCGTTGCACGGGTTGACCACCACCGGGGCCAGCCATCCCGATCCCGGGCCGTCCACACAGGCATCGCCTAACCGGCTTCTCAACTGGACCGGACCATCGGCACTTGCCCCACCAGCACCGAGCATCGCGAGACCGAACACTGTGCCCAACAGCACGAGGGCCCGGCGCGCCTCGCCCACCAACCGCGGTTTCTGCATTTCGGTTCGGTCCTTTCGTTCGCGGAGACGACACGCCGGCTCAGGGTGGCCACTTTTCGCGGGCCCGACCCCGGTTTTAGTCGTAGCCGTGCCGCATGTCCTCGACGATGCGCGGATTGTCCAGGGTCGACGGCTCCACCGGCCGCGGGCCGATGTCACCGGAGAAGACGCCGGCGGCGTCGAGCACCTGCTGATTGAGGAAACGCAGCGGCGGCGCATTCGCGGGCACCCTCGGTGCGGGGGCGGCGTCGCCGCGCTGGGCCAGGGCGAATCCCCAGTCCCCGAACGTGGGCACGTGCACGTGATACGGCGTGACGGCGTAGCCGGCGGCGCGGATCGTCGACACCGTGCGCCAGTACGCCGTCGGGGTGGAGAAGGGGCTGCCCGCCTGCACCGCCATCAGCCCACCGGGCGTCAGCGCGCGGGCGATCAGCGCGTAGAACTCCGTCGAGTACAACCGGCCCAGCACCGGTGTGTCGGGGTCGGGAAGGTCGACGATGACCGCGTCGAAGCGGTCCACGTTCGGCCGGCGTAACCAGTTCATCGCGTCCTCGGTCACCACGGCCACCCGCGGGTTGTCCAACGAACCGCCGTTGGCGCTGCGCAGCGTGGTGCGCGCGATGTCGATCACCGCGGGGTCGAGCTCGACCTGCACGATCGTGGAAATGCCGGGGACACGCAGCAATTCGCGGGCCGCCAGGCCGTCTCCGCCGCCGAGCACCAGCACCGATCGCGCGCCTTGGGAAACCCCGCCGAGGGCGGGGTAGACGAGACTCTCGGTGTAGCGGTATTCGTCGCGGGTGGAGAACTGCAGCCCGCCGTCCAGATACAGCCGGGTGTCGTTGCCGCGGCGGGTCACCACGATCTCCTGATAGGCCGTGTGCCGGTAGGCGATGATCGGGTCCGCGTAAAGCCTTTGCCTGCTTGTGGTTTCGATGTCCGCCGAGCGCAACAGCAGGGTGGCCAGCAGCGCAGCGGCGGCGGCCAGCGCGCCCAGCGCCAACGCCAGCTGCCGTATCGAAACCACTTGGCGCAGAAGGAAAACCGCCACGACGGCCGCCGCGGCCAGGTTGATCATGCCGGTGGCCGCGGCGCCCCGGATCATCCCCAGTTGCGGCAGCAGCAGGAACGGCCAGACCAGCCCGCCCAGCAGCGCGCCCAGGTAGTCCGCGGCGTTGAGGTTGGCCAGCGTGCGGCCGGCATCGGCCGCCTGGTCTTCGTCGGGCCCTGTCCGGCCCCGGTGCAGCAGCGTCATCAGCAGCGGCACCTCGGCCCCGACCAGGCCGCCGATCAGCGCGGTGCCCACCGCCAGCACCCACGTCGACCCGTCCACGAACGCGAACGCCACGTACAGCGCCGCCGCCGACAGGCCGCCGACGATGCCCAGCAGCGCTTCGACGGCGATGAAGGTGATCGCGGCGTGCGCCAGCAGGGGTTTGACCACCAGGGCGCCCACGCCCAGCGCGGCGATGTAGCCCGCGACGATCAGCGACGTGGCGACGATGCCGCCGCCGTCCAGGCTCGCCGACAGCGTCAGCAGCGCGAGTTCGTAGATGATGCCGCACGCCGCGCAGGCCGCCACGGCGGCCAGCAACAGCGCCCGCCACCGCCCCGACGTCGCCGCGGGCCGCGTCGCCTCGGGCGCCCGCACCTCGCCCGCAGACCCGACCGCGCTCATGACACCGCCGCGGCGGTCACCCCTCCCACGGCGAGCAGTATCAGCGCCACCGCGAACGATCCCGGATGCAGCTCGGGCTCGTCGATGTGCTCGTGGAAACTGCCCGGGATCAGCAGGTGCATGGTCAACAGCGCGACGCCCAGCAGGATCACGCCCATCAACCCGTACACCGCCACGCCCACCAGGCCCTGGCCCAGCTGGCTGTAGCTGTTGGCGATCGCGGTGATGATCACGATCGTCAGCGCGATGTACATCGCGCCGGCGACCACCACCGCGTTGGGCCGGCGGTCGATGAACACCAGCTGGCGCAGCTTGCCCGGGGTCAGCACGTCGACCGCGTAAAACCCGACGAGCAGCACGGCCATGCCGACCGCGAAGTACAGGATGGTCGCGACCGCGCCCTTCAGCACGGGATTGAGGTCGACGGTGCCGATCTCGACGGCGAGATACATGGTGCTCTCCTTTGCGGTGGTGGGAGTCATTTGGTTCCGCCGGGGCCGCCGGGGGTGCCTCCGGCGCCACCCGATGGGGACCCGGGGGAAAACCCGGGGCCGAGGAAGATGAAGGCGCCGTGGCTGTATCCGGCGCTCAGGGGTTCGACGCGGATGCTGCACGGGTAGCCGCCGTCGGGCCCGACGATCACGATGTTGTTGCTGTAGCGCAGGTACTCGGTTTTGCCGTTGTCGGCCCGCGCGTTGGGTTCGGCATAGTCGGCGAGCGCGTCGGCCACCTGGTCGGGGGACCCGCTGCACTGGTAGCGAGTCCCGTTCACGTCGCGGGCGTATTCGTGATAGTGCCCGGCGACGTATGACCCGATGTTCTTCTGCAACAACATGATTCCGAAGATCAGGCACGCCAGGCCGGCGGCGCCCAGCACGCCGGCGATCACGAACAGGCGGTTGCGGCTCACGGGCGCCACCGGCTGGCCGTGTGGACCACCGTTCCGCCGTGCCGCCCCGGGTAGAGGTGCCAGGTCCGCCAGCGCCAGCCGGCGCCGTCGGCTTCGGCGGCCAGCACGGTCAGTGCGGCGTCGTCGCCGGGGAAGGTGCCGCCGAGCCAGCCCGCCCGGCGGGCGCACCGGGCGCGCAGGTCCCGTGCGAGCCGGCGAAAGCTCGCCTCGTCGTGGGTGTCGGTGCGCGACCGCAGGCGGTAGCCGGGCGCGTCGGTGCGCTCGGGCAGGTCGGCCCCGAGATTACGCGCGGTGCAAGAGATTTCCTCCGAGAACGCCTGCTCCACCGCGACGACGTGTGAGGCCCCGAGCACCCCGAGCAGTAGCGCCGGGCCGCCGCCGGGGTGGTCGAGCCGGCAGCTGGCCAGCGGCGCGGGCACGGGTGCGTTGAGGGCCAGCCCCAGCCGGTCGCCGGATACATCGGCCGGGGTCACGGCGAGCTGATGAAGGGGCACCGACCTGACCTTCTGCGCTACGCCGGGCTGGGTGGGGGCGCCGAATACACGGTGATCTCGCCCGGCGAGACGGACTTGCCCGTCGAGACCTCCCAGGGCATGTCCGGGGCCCAGCGCTCGAACGAGAGCAGCGCCGACTCGTCGGCGTTGGTGCAGTCGACGAACTCCATCTCGCCGCCGGCCGGCAGGCCGGTGGTGCCCTCGGTGGTATAGGAGGCGCGGCCGCGTTCGGACTCGTGGAACATCACGCCGTCGACGACGTAGGGGTCGCCGGGCCGCAGCGGCACGTCCTTGCGGGTCACCCACAGCGCGAGTTCCAGGCGCCCGTCGTCCTCCTCGACGCTGAACCAGAGCGGCTGGTCGCCGCCCTCTAGCAGGTGCTCCCACCAGACGAAGGGGCCCTCGCGGAAGGTGACCGAACCGCGCACGATGTAGTCGGTACCGCCGTAGCTGACGATGGCGCCGGGCCCGAGCTGGCGCGGCCCGAACTGGGGCATCGCGTCGGCGGCGAGCGGATCCGGGCGCCCGCCCCGCTGGGCCGGCTGCTTGGGCCGCCGCAAAGCCACCACCAACACCACGATGGACGCGATGAAGAGCACCACGGCGATCATGACCAGCAGAGATCCCACGCCAACCCCTTCGTTGCCACCTTGCTCGAGCGAACGTGGGCTAAAGCTAACAGCTTTTTCGCGGGTTCGGCGCCGTAACGTCGCGGCGGGAATCGGGGGTGGCGCCGCGTGTCCTACCCGGGCCCGTCGGCGCCGGCCGCTAGGGTATCGAACAGCTGTTCTACTAGGTGGGAGCGGGAATGCGGGTGATGGGCGTCGATCCCGGCCTGACCCGATGCGGTCTGTCGGTCGTCGAAAGCGGGCGCGGGCGCACGGTGGTGGCGCTGGACGTCGACGTGGTGCGCACCCCGTCGGACGCACCGCTGGCCGAGCGGCTGCTGCGGATCAGCGACGCCGTCGAGCATTGGCTGGCCACCCACCAACCCGACGTCGTGGCGATCGAGCGGGTGTTCTCCCAACTGAACGTGTCGACGGTGATGGGCACCGCCCAGGCCGGCGGCGTGGTCGCGCTGGCGGCCGCCAAACGCGGCATCGACGTGCACTTCCACACCCCCAGCGAGGTCAAGGCCGCGGTCACCGGCAACGGCGCGGCCGACAAGGCGCAGGTCACCGCGATGGTCACCAGAATCCTTGCGCTGCAAGCCAAACCGTCGCCTGCCGACGCCGCCGACGCGCTGGCCCTGGCAATCTGTCACTGCTGGCGGGCCCCGATGATCGCCCGGATGGCCGCGGCCGAAGCGATGGCCGCCGAGCAGCGCGAGAAATACCGCGCCAAGTTGGGCGCCAAGCTGAAGGCCGCGCGATGATCGCCTCGGTGCGGGGCGAGGTCCTCGAGGTGGCGCTCGATCACGTGGTGATCGAGGCCGTCGGCGTCGGCTACCGGGTGAACGCGACCCCGTCGACCCTGTCCACGTTGCGGGCCGGGACCCAGGCGCGGCTGATCACCGCGATGATCGTGCGCGAGGACTCGATGACGTTGTACGGCTTCACCGACACCGATACCCGCGACCTGTTCCTGACGCTGCTGTCGGTGTCCGGGGTGGGGCCCCGGCTGGCGATGGCGACGCTGGCCGTGCACGACGCCGCGGCGCTGCGTCAGGCGCTGTACGACGGCGACGTCACCGCGCTGACCCGGGTGCCCGGCATCGGCAAGCGCAGCGCCGAACGGATGGTCCTGGAACTGCGCGACAAGGTCGGCGCCGCCGGGGCGGGCGGGGGAGCGTCGCCGGGTGCGGCGCTCAACGGCCACGCGGTCCGCGGGCCGGTGGTGGAGGCGTTGGTGGGGCTCGGGTTCGCCGTCAAGCAGGCCGAGGAAGCCACTGACAAGGTGCTGGCCGCCGAGCACGACGCCACCACGTCGGGCGCCCTGCGCGCCGCCCTGTCGTTGCTGGGCAAGGCTCGATGAGTCCGCACGACGTCGGCGACGACTACGCGGACCGGGAGGTCTCCGGCGCGCTGGCGTCCGGCGAGGGCGACATCGACGTCAGCCTGCGGCCGCGCTCGCTGCGCGAGTTCATCGGCCAGCCGCGGGTGCGCGAACAGTTGCAGCTGGTCATCGAGGGCGCCAAAAACCGGGGCGGCACACCGGATCACATCCTGTTGTCCGGGCCGCCGGGGCTGGGCAAGACGTCGCTGGCGATGATCATCG
>NZ_LZLL01000226.1:0-4952 GCF_001669335.1 Mycobacterium sp. 1245852.3
CGTCGCGGATGTCCTCCTCGGTGATCTCGCTCTTGGTGCGGCCGGATAGCAGCGTCACCGCGCTGGTCAGCCGCGCGGTGGTGAAGTGCCGGGAGGTGGCGGGCACCTCGTCCAGCGTGCGCACCGCGGCGGCCCGATCCCCTTCGGCGGACAGTGATCTGGCCAACCCGAACGCCGCCGAGATCACCCCGTCGTTGGTCTTCCACACCGTCTCGTAGAACTTGTGGTCGTCGACGTCGCCGGCCAGCTCGGCGGTGGCGGCCAGCGCCAGCTTGGGCGCCAGCTCGCCGGGGAAGGTGTCCAGCACTTCGGTGAAATGCGTTGTGGCCGAGTCGTAGTCGCCGGTGAGCAGCTCGGCGACGGCCTTGTACCACACCAGCCGCCATTGCCAGCCCACCCGCTCGGCCAGGTCGTCGAGCTTGCGGGTGGCCTTGGCCACGTCGCCCAGGTCCAGCAGCGCGCGGACCTCCATCAGCGGCAGCTCCACCGACTCGGACACCTCCACGCCGTCGGCGTCCAGCGTGCCGTGCCGGGCCGCGCGCAACGAATCGAGCGTCTGCACCGGCTGGGACAACACCGTCGCCTGCAGGACCGGGGCGGCGACGTCGGCCGGATCGACCAGCGGAACCTGGAGTGCCGTAACGATTTCGCGGGCGGTCAGCTTCTCCGAGTGAACCTGACCGTCCAGGTACACGTCGGTGTGTGCGACCAGCAGGTCCACCCCGAACGTCGAGCGGCTGGGGGAGAAGATCGTCGACAGGCCGGGCCGCGGGATGCCGGTGTCGTGGGCGACCACCTCGCGCAGCACTCCCATCAGCTGCGCCGACATCTCCTCGGTGCTGCCGAACCGGCGCCGCGGGTCGGGGTCGGTGGCGCGGCGCAACAACCGGCGGAAGGAGTCGTAGGTGGTCAACACCGGGTCGTCCTCGGGCAGGCCGTCGACGTAGCGGCCGTTGCGCGTCTGCAAATTCAGCGTCAGCGCGGCCAGTGTGCGGCCCACCGTGTAGATGTCGGTGGCCACCGTCGGCCCCGTCCGCACGATCTCGGGGGCCTGGAATCCCGGTGTGCCGTAGAGGTATCCGAACGAATTGATCCGCGACACCGCGCCCAGGTCGATCAGCTTGAGCTGCTCCTCGGTGCGCATGATGTTCTCCGGCTTCAGGTCGTTGTAGACCAGGCCGATGGAGTGCAGATAGCTCAACGCGGGCAGGATCTCCAGCAGGTAGGCGACGGCCTCGGCGACGGGCAGCTTCTCACCCTTGCCGTGCTTGAGCGGCTGCCCACCGACGTACTCCATGACGATGAGGCCGACCGGATTGTTGTGCTGATCCTTGTGCTCGACGAAGTTGAAGATCTGCACGATCTGCGGGTGGACCACCTCGGCGAGGAACTGTCGTTCGGCCATCGCGATCGCCTGGGCCTCCGCGTCGCCGGAGTGCACCAGACCCTTGAGCACCACCGGCCGGTCGTTGACGTTGTGGTCGACCGCCAGATAGACCCACCCCAGGCCGCCGTGGGCGATGCAGCCCTTGACCTCGTACTGGCCCGCGACGATGTCGCCGGGATTAAGTTGCGGCAGAAAGGAATACGGGCTGCCGCAGGACGGGCACCAGCCCTCCGACGTGCCCTTGGCTTTCTTGCTGGACCGGCCCACCGGTTTTCCGCAGTTCCAGCAGAAGCGCTTGGATTCCGGCACCACCGGATTGGTCATCAGGGCTTCGAGCGGGTCGATGTCGCGTCCGCGCGGGATCTCGACCAGGCCGCCGCCGAGCTGGCGGACCGCGGGCAGCGATCGCGTCGCGACCGTCAAGCGGTCCTGCGGATCGGTGTCCAGGGCGCCCAGCGAGATGTGCGGAAAGTCGTCGTCATCGTCGTCGTCGTCGAAATCGGGACGGAACAGCGCCTGGGTGGCCTGCAGCCGCCCGGTCGCCGCGCCGGTCTGGACGTCGGCCGGCTGGGTGCCCGGGGCCACGTCCGCCACGTCTTCCGGGCCGGATTCCGGCTGCTCGGTTTGCTTGTCCGGCTCGGCCATCAGTCCAGATACCTCGGCGTGGGCGGGGCCGGCGCGGGACCCAGCACCGTCAACCACTTGCGGTACAACGTGTTCCACGTACCGTCCCGGCGGATCCGTTCCAGGGTTCCGTTGACGAACCGCACCAGTCCGGTGTTGTTCAGGTTGACCCCGATGCCATAGGGCTGGGTGGCCATGTTGGGCCCGACGATGTGCAGATACGGATCCTCTTCGACCAGCCCGGCCAGGATCGAGTCATCCGTGCTGACCGCGTCGATCTCGCGCTGCTGCATCGCCACCAGGCAGTCGGCCCAGTTGACCACCGACACCACGACCGGCGGCGGATCGATCTGCTGGATGCGGTGCAGCGACGTCGTGCCCTTGGCGACGCAGACGCGCTTGCCGGACAGGTCGGAGACCTTGACGATCGACGAGTCGCGCGGGGCCAGGATGCGCTGGTTGGCGTCGAGGTAGACGGTCGAGAAGTTCACCAGCTTGCGCCGGTCGCAGGTGATGGTCATGGTCTTCACCACGATGTCGACCTCGGAGTTCTGCAGCGCGGTGACCCGCTCGTCCGACGACAGGATCCGGTACTCGACGTGCGAGGGCGCCCCGAAGATGTCGCGCGCGATCTCGCCGGCGATGTCGACGTCGAAACCGGTGATCTCGCCGGTGATCGGATCGCGGAAGCTGAACAGGTTGCTGCCGATGTCGAGGCCGACGATCAGCCGGCCGCGGGCGCGGATGTCGGCGACGGCGGCGTCGGCCTCCGCCTTGGTGGGGAAGGGCCGCAGGCTGGCGGTCAGGTCGCAGTTCTGGTTCGGGCCGTCGGGCGGCAGCGGCGGCTGCGGCGGCAACTGCTCCATGCCGACCGGTGTCGGCGGCGGCAACGTCGGCACGCTGGCCACCCGCAACGACTCCGTGTGCCCGCAACCCGCCAGCACCACCACCGCGGCGGTCGCGGCGCCCGCCCGGCGAAGCATCCGCAGGCCGAGCATCATCGATACTCTTTCAGCCTCGGCCACAGGCCCAGCGCCACCGCGATGGCGGCGCCGAGGCTGAGCACCACGCCACCCACCTGGGCGCCGGACAGTCCGCTGCGCGCGTTGATGACGTCGTTGCGCAGCGTGATGCGGCCCTGATCCATGGCCTTGACCAGCTCGTCTTCCAGCTTGTCGAACGCGGGGGTCGAGTCTTCCTCGCTGCTGCCCAGCGCCACCTGCGTCGCGGCCCGGTAGTTACCCACCGAGATGTAGGAGGTGATCCGGTCGTTGGCCTGCCGCCAGCGCAGCAACAGCTGGTCGGCGCCCTCGAGGTCCGGCTTGTCGACGGCGTCGCTGCGGGACATGTACTGGTCGAGCTGGCGGTGCATGGAATCGATGCGCTGGTAGAAGGATTGCTTGCGTTTCTCCTCGTCGCCGCGGCGGATCAGCGACAGGGTTTCGTCGGCGCGCGCCTGCTGGGCGGTGATCGCGACGTTGGTGACGGTCTTGAGGGATTCCGCGGCAGTGTCCTTCGCGCTACGACTGGCCGTCGTAGAAATGGTCAGCGCAGTTCCAACCCAAACCACCATGACGAGAATAGCGAGTGCGCCCACCACCAGGCCCGGGTTGATTCGGCGGCGGGTGCGCCGCGCCAGCCAGCGGTGCGAGAACGCGCCGAAGATCACGGTGGCGCCGACCACCATGATCACCGGGGCCGGGATCTGCGTCGACGCGGTGGTTTCCGCGTCCACCCGCTCCGACGTCGCCTGATACAGCCGCGCCGCGTCGGGCAGGATCGTCGACTGCATCAGGCCCGAAGCCTCCGACAGGTACGACGAGCCGACGGGATTGCCCTCCCGGTTGTTGGTCCGGGCGATTTCTATCAGGCCGGTGTAGACGGCCAGCTCGGCGTTGATCCGGCCCAACAGCTGCACCAGCGGTTCGTCGGTGAGCCCGCTCGAGGCCCGGGTCACGGCGACGGACGCGTCGGTGATGGCCTGCTCGTAGCGCTGGCGCACCGGCTGTGGTTCCGCCTCGGCGATGAACGCGGTCGCCGCCGCGGCGTCGGCCACCGACAGGGTGGTGTAGAGCCGGCCGGCGGCGAACGACAGCGGCTCGGTGTGGTTGAGCACCGTGGTCAGCACCTGCTGCCGGTGGTTGATGGTGGTCGAGGTGGCGAAGGCGCTGATGCCGCCGAGCGCGGCCAGCACGATGCCGATGGTCAAGATGCGCCCCGGCGTCGTGGAGATGAACCACCAGCGGGGATGAGCCGGTTCGGCCGGCGACCGCGATCCCTGCGGCTCGGTCGACGGGTGTGCCAGCTCAACCGTCACGTTTGATCAGCCCTCATCTCTCGGCCACTCGATTTCGCTGCACGGACCTCTATAAGCGAAGTCTAAGAGCATGTTCGGGTGGATGGGTGGAGGCAGACGCAATTGGCGACGCCCCAACCAAGTCTGCATATCCTGAATCGGTGCAGGGCGACGGTGACGGTTGGGTGATCTCCGACAGCGGCGCCCATTACTGGGGCCGGTACGGCGCGGCGGGTTTGCTGCTGCGGGCCCCGCAGTCCGACGGTACGCCCGCGGTGCTGCTGCAGCATCGCGCCGTGTGGAGCCATCAGGGCGGCACCTGGGGACTGCCGGGCGGCGCCCGGGACAGCCACGAAACGCCGGAGGAGACGGCGGTCCGCGAGGCGAACGAGGAGGCCGGGCTGCTCGGCGAGCGGCTGGCGGTGCGCGCCACGGTGGTCACGGCCGAGGTCGCCGGCATCGCCGGCACGCAGTGGAGCTACACCACCGTGATCGCCGACGCCGACGAGTTGCTGCACACCGTGCCCAACCGGGAAAGCGCCGAGATGCGCTGGGTCGCCGAAAACGAGGTGGCCGACCTGCCGCTGCACCCGGGCTTCGCCGCCAGCTGGCAGCGGCTGCGCACCGCGCCGGCGGTGTTGCCGC
>NZ_LZLL01000227.1:0-665 GCF_001669335.1 Mycobacterium sp. 1245852.3
TTTTTGCAATGAAGTTCGTGGTGGCGAGCTACGGAACTCGTGGTGATATCGAGCCCTGTGCCGCCGTCGGCCGTGAGTTGCTGCGCAGGGGCCACGAAGTGTGCATCGCGGTCCCGCCCGACCTGGTTGACTTCGCGGAATCGGCCGGGCTTACCGCGGTGCCCTACGGAGCGGAGACACGGGTATGGCTGGACGTGTTCCGCAACTTTTTTACCTCCGTGTTCAGCACGTTCTGGAGAATGCGTGACCTATCGGAGTGGGGACGCGAGCTGTGGAAAGTCAGCACTGGGGCCTGGGTGCAGATGAACGAGACACTGACGTCACTGGCGGACGGAGCCGACCTGGTGCTCGCCGGTCAGACTTACCAGGAGATCGCGGCCAATGTCGCTGAACACCACGGGCTTCCGTTGGCCACGCTGCACCATGCCCCGGTGCGCCCCAACGGCCAATCGTTGCCGATCTTGCCCGCGTCGGCCTCTCGCTTGGTGCTGACGCTGCATGACTGGCTGTGGTGGCGCGCGATCAAGAAGGTCGAGAATGCGCAGCGCAGCCGGCTCGGCCTACCGAAGGCAACATATGGTTCACCGCGGCGAATTGCCGAACGGGGATCGTTGGAAATCCAGGCATACGACGACGTGATTTTCCCGGGCCTGGCGGCCGACGCC